>PKWD01000051.1 GCA_003131945.1 Acidimicrobiaceae bacterium | reverse complement strand
GGTCCAGATCCCGAGGTGCGCAAGCAGGTCACCGACCGGCAGCATCGCCGATCCCGTAAACCGCATGTGCTGGTACATCATCTGGGAGTGGTGCTCTCGACACCGGGCCAGGTAGGCGACCAGCCCGTCGTCGGACAGCCCCTCCGCGTCAACCGACTGCAGTTCGCGGTGCGTCTTGATCGCTGTTGGCTTGGCCGCGCCGTCCCACTCGCGCAACTGCTCGCGCCAGACCCTTTGCTCCCATACCACTTCCGCTCGAGCGAAGCGTTGCGGGATCTCGTCCTCCGGTGCCGGTCGCATCACGTTGTAGGCGAAGCCGTTGACGTATTGGGTCTCCATCGTGTCGATGAGCGTCCCGTAATACGCCATGAACTCGTGCACCCCACGGCGGAAGGGCTCCGGGTGCGTTTCCGCGAAGTACAGCGTCACCGGACGTGGGAAATGAACTGGGTCCAGATTCCAGGAGCCCGGCCCCGGAGGTTCGAAGTGAAGGTCGCTCGCGACTTGTTCGGACATGTGTGTCCTCCCCCGGGCGTTCGTAGGCGCAGCCCGCCGTTGCGCCCGGCCATTGTCACCGTACACTCGGGGTCCGTCAAGCACCTTGGTGACGAGCCAGGCGAGCGGTCGGGGTCAGCCGCGTGATCCGACCGCAAGCAGCGAAGTGGTGCGATCCTGAGCGCTCCTGGCGCCTCGTCCTGCCCGAGTAGGAGCCGGCAATAGCGTATGCCCGAGATCTTGTCTCTCCTGCCGACGTTGCTCCCGAACCCGCACGGAAATGTGCGCAGGTTGCACCCTCGGGGCCAGACGTGAGATCCATGATGGCCATAGTTGCCAACGCCGGAGGGCCAAACGCGCAATACCTGAGTGAGAGCTAACCGAAGGGATGCGGCGTGGAGCTGGGGGATAGCGAGGCTGTGGCTCGGTCTCTCGCCGGTGATCCCGAGGCCTTCGCCGCCCTCGTCCGCCGGCACGGCCAAATGGTTCACGGCTTTTTGTTCCGCCGGTCAGATCGCCAGACCGCTGATGACCTGCTCGGCGATGTCTGGCTCCGTGCCTTCCACTCCCGGCAGGGCTACGACCAGGAGTGGTCCACAGCTCGGCCGTGGCTCTATGGGATCGCCGCCAATGTCTTGCGCGCCCATTGGCGGCTGCGAATTGTCGATCACGACAACCGAATCGAGCCGGGCCATGACCCCTGGTCCGATGCCGATGCCCGACTCGACGCCGCCCGCCGTTGGCCCGCCCTCCGAGCAGCGCTCGGCCAATTGTGCCCGGAGGACCGCGAAGTGCTGCTCCTTGTGGCGTGGGAACACCTGAGCCCGGCCGAGATTGCCGTGAGTCTCGGCATTCCCCAAGGCACCGCCCGTTGGCGGTTGCACCGGGCCCGCAACCTTGTCCAAGCGCGTCTCGATAGGGACTCGCCCCTTCGATCTGTAGCGCCCGGCACCACGAAGGAGACAGAACAATGGATGTGATCCAACTGCTCGAAGAGATGGGAGAGGTTCCTCCCGCCGACGCCACCGCCATCGATGCGGCGATCGACCGGGTGCTGACTGCTGCCTTCCAGGAGCGGATCTGCCCACCCATGGTGCCCCCTACCACGGAGCTTCATCGACGCCGGTCGGTGGTCGTCGGCGCAGCCGCGCTCATTGCCGCTGCCGCCGCTGTCCTCGCCATCGTGGCCCTTGTTCCCTCGGGTGGCGGCACCGACTCCTCCACTGTGCGGCCGGCGGGCACCGGTGCGGGCCTGCACACCGCACAGGGGGACGCGGTGGCGCTATCGGGCAACGGTGACACCGCGCTCGTGGGCGGCCNNGACCACGCTCCGAGCGTGCTCACGGCGCGGATGGTCCGGCTGATCTCGTCGCAGTCGGCGGCGGCGATGGCGGACTCGGGCACGGCCGTCGAAACCACGACGAACTCGATCGGTTCGGCGACCCAGGGGCCGCCCGCCACGATCGACGTCACGTTCTCGGGTCAGAACGTGAACTACCTCGTCGTCGGCAATGGCAGCGGGGCGGCTGGGGTTGAGAACCGGGTGGTCGATGGGCAGTTCTACCTGTACATCAAGGGACCGGATCTTCAGATGCACTGGTATCACGACACGTCGCCGAATGCTGCGGCGACGATGTCCTTTCCCGATCCACGCACCCTGCTCCAGGCGGTCAGCCCCTCGGCGGGCCTGGAGGACCTGGGCCAGGAAATGGTCGGGGGCATGGAGCTCACTCACCTGCGGGCGACCACTCCGGGCTCCATCGGGAGGCTGCGGATACCCGACGTCGGCAGTACGGTGACCTCATTCGACGTATGGGTCGACAGCGCCAACGTGGTGCGTCAGATGGCCGTGTCGTCGTCGGCGGGGGGCGCCGCCTTCGTGTGTGTGGCTGCCCCCAGTGCATCTGGTCCTTCGTCGGGTTCCTCGCCGACCGTGACGATCCCGCCGACCGACAGGATCACGACACTGCCAAATGGGAAGCCGATTCCTCTGGGCACAGTGTGCGGCTCTCTCAAGACCCTGGATGCGGGCACGACGCTCGACGTCCGGTTCGCCGACCTCGGTGACCCGGAGACCGTGGCCGCGCCCAGCGGTGCCGTCGACCAGGAAGGTCTTGGCTGAATCGGCTACCTCCTACGCGTACCGCCCGGGGCCACACGGATATCAACCGGCGTCGTTACTTGGCAGCTTGTGGCCCGATAGTTCCCGAGATCGACCACGCACGTCCACCATCGACGGAAGTGAAGATCCTTGTCGACTGATCGAGCACGACAGCCCAGAGCTGGCTGCCAAACGCTCCCATGCTCAGGACTCCAGGTCCGAGGTTCGCTGCCCACCAGGTCTTGCCGCTGTCCGTACTTACATTGACGACGTTTCCCGAGTATTGACCCCACACCAAGACAGTGCTTGGCATTGCCGCGGCGATCTCATTGACGACATTGGGCCCGTCGGCGGCGTCCACGTGGAAGATCGGTCCGTCGATACGCCAAGTAGTTCCGCCGTCGACGGTCGCCACCGGGTAGGTCTGACTGTTGAGTTCCGCTAGGGCATAGCCATTCTGTTCGTCAAGAAAAGCTTCTTGTCCCTGATCCAGGCTGAGATCAGCCGATGAGACCTCAGTTCCGGGCACCTGCATCTGATAGACGGGCGAAAAGCCACTCGGAACCAAGAGGCGTCCTCAGATGGTCGACGTGGAAGCGACTGTCGTGCGGACATTGGCGCCCGACGGCGAGCCGCCGGAGTTATTGCCACCGCCCCCACAAGCACACAGGAGAAGGGCCGCGCACCCTGCGAAGAGCGGCTTGGCCCCAAGTCCACTTCTCATCTCTAGTGTCCTTGCTCTCCCGAGGAACCGAGAGGAAGCTCACCTCGTCCACGTGAGCTGTTCCCGACCCCTCATTCCGCCTCACCCTCCCCTTCCTTACGTCGGTGTCCGAACCGAGGTTGACACAAATCCTCTCTTGGCTGGCCCCTGCGCTCGTGCCCCAACCGCTCGAACCTGCCGGTTCCTGCACCCCCAGCGTTGACGTCCGATGGCGCCAACCGGCACGGCATCGCTCGCCAGGCTGCGACGAGCCCTCGAGGCCGCCCCGCACCGACGAACGTCAAGGGCGTCTCCAGGGATTCGTGGAGCCGCTCGATCCTCTCCGTGACAACGGGTTTTCCGATGGCGTCAGCGGACGCCCTGTCAGCCGGGCTACTCCAATCCCGCAGACACCCCGGGGGCGGCGGCTCGCACCGACGGGGCTGTTACGTCGCTCCGTGCACGCGGTTCTCTAACCTTCGGTTATCGCCCTGAAGGCGTCCGGGTCAAGGGGCTCATAGAACGACTTGTCGATCTTGGTCTTCCCCGTGTGCGAGAACCGATTGCGCGAGGCCTCGCTCTGGGTCTGGGGAGGCCAATCGACCTTCACCGCCCCCGTGTCGGAATTCCAGGCGGTCACCAGGAGTTGACGCACCTTGCCGTCGAGCCTGGCCATCACCAGCTGACCCGTTAGGGGCTTCCAGGGCATGAATCCTCCGCTAGGACACCGATGACGTGGGATCGGCCACGATGAGCGTCCACCACATTTGACCACGTTCCGTGGCTGGACCCTTCATTGAGCACGGATGGCCGCTCTCGATCATGACAGGGGGAAGAACGACACACTCTCTTTCGGGATCGATCAGAGCCGGAGTTGCATGTACCAGGGGTACGTCACCGCCAGACGCGAGACCTTGCTCAGACTCTTGGCTGACTCGAGGGGGAGGGCCAGGTCGAATCCGGCCAGGTTCTGTCCCAGCTGATCGACGGTCCGGGGGCCGATGATCACCGATGTCACACCCGGGCGACCGAGCAGCCAGGCCAGGCTGACGGCCGTCGCCGTGGCGTCGAGTTCGGCGGCGACCTTGTCCACTTCAGCCACAATCTCGTAATTGCGGTCGGTCAGGGTGAGCCTTCTCATCCCTTGCGCCCCCATGTCCGACCCTCTGCTCAACCGCCCATCGGCCGGAAGGTCACCACCCTTCGTGTACTTCCCGGTGAGCATTCCCCCACCGAGCGGGCTCCATACGATGACGCCCATGCCGTGGCGGGTGGCCGTCGGAAGGATGTCGAGTTCGATGTCACGCCAAATGAGCGAATACTGCGGCTGCAGGCTGACGAACGGCGTTGCCCCCAACCGGTCGGCGGCCCATTGTGCTTCGACCAGTTGACTACCGAAGAAGTTCGAGCATCCGATGTAGCGAACCTTTCCCGACCGCACGAAGCCGTCGAGGGTGGCCATGCTCTCCTCGATCGGTGTGTCGTGGTCCCAGCTGTGCAGCTGGTAGAGGTCGAGGTAGTCCGTACCGAGACGGCGCAAGCTGGCTTCGAGGGCCCTGGTCAGATGGGCGCGGGACGAGCCCACGTCATTAGGTCCGGCCCCCATGACGTTGTATCCCTTGGTGGCGAGGACGACAGTGCTGCGTTTGGTGGCTACGGCTCGCCCGACGATCTCCTCCGACGCGCCGGCGTTGTAGACATCGGCCGTGTCGATGAAGTTGTGACCGGCATCGACGAAGGCGTCGACGATGCGCCGAGACTCAGCTTCATCGGTGCCCCACTCGGTGTTGCCGAAGGTCATGGTGCCCAAACAGGCGCGTGACACTTTCAGACCGGACCGCCCCAACGCGACGTAGCTCATGGTCGTGATCCTAAGACAGCCGGTCCCCACCGGCTCGGCTCCTAAGGAGCAGCCACCGGCGTTCGCACCTCGTTCCATGAGCTCAGATCGTCGGCCGGGAAGGCGCCCAGGGACCGGGCCGGAAGGGGTCTGCCGAACAAATACCCTTGGGCCAGGTGACATCCGAGGGAGCGCAGCTTGTCCACCTCTGCTCGGCGCTCGACACCCTCGGCGATGATCGGCAGTCCCAGGGAGTCGCCCATACCGATGATCGCCCTCACGATGGCGGCGTTGTCAGATCTCTGATCCACGTCGGCCACGAAGCTGCGATCGATCTTGAGGGACTCGACGGGAAAGCGCTGCAGGTAGCTGAGCGAGGAGTACCCCGTCCCGAAGTCATCGATTTCGATGTGCAGCCCGAGGTCCCGAACCGCTTGGAGAACGGTAACCGCCTCATCGGCGTCGCGCATCAGGGTGCTCTCCGTGATCTCCAGCCAGAGCCGGTCCGGATCGATACCGGACGCCTCGATCGCCCGGGCCACGTGATCGGGGAATCCGGGATCGGCCAACTGGAGAGCCGAGACATTGACCGAGACGTTCATGCGCGCATTGTCGTAGCCCGACTCACTGCGCCGTGCATGCCACTGCGTCATCTGACGACAGGCCTCGTTGAGAACCCAGATTCCCAAGGGCAAGATGAGACCGCTGTCCTCGGCCAGGCCGATGAACTCCTGAGGGAGAAGCAGACCTCTGGTGGGGTGCTGCCACCTCACCAATGCCTCCATCCCGACCAGCGTCTCGGTATGGAGATCGACGAAGGGCTGGTAGTGAAGCTCCAGCTCACGGCGTTCGAGGGCCCGATGCAACTCATTCGATGTCCGCAGACGACTGACGACGTTGCGCTCGTCATCCTCGTGGTAGATCTCGATGCGCGATGGGCCTCGATCCTTGGCCCGGTACATGGCGATGTCGGCATTGCGCAATATCACCGCCCCTGACTCGCTGTGGCGCGACAAGGCGATGCCGACGCTCAGCGACACGAACACCTCGCCGCTGTGCAGGGCCAGGGGCTGACCCATGGCCATCACCAGTCTCTGCGCCACCTCGAGACAATCATCCTCGTCGCCCACGTCATCGCACAGGACGGTGAATTCATCACCGCCGAATCGGGCCAAGGTGTCGCTGGCCCTCATCACGCTGTTCAACCGGTCGGCCACCGCGCTCAGGACCTGATCCCCGACATCGTGTCCCAAGCTGTCGTTGATGAGTTTGAATCGATCGAGATCGAGGAAAATCACGGCCACGTGGTGTTGGCCCCGGTCGGCCCGGCGCAGGGCCACCTCGAGGCGGTCCATGAACAGCTCACGGTTCGGCAGGCCGGTGAGCGGGTCGTGGATGGCGACATAGGCCAGTCGTTCGCGTAACGCCCGTCGCTCGGTTATGTTTTCCACCTGTCCGATCAGGTAGAGAGGCCGTCCCTGTTCGTCCCGCACACACGAGACGCTGACCGAGATCCAGACTTCGTGCCCGTCGCAGTGGATGTAGCGCTTCTCGATCTGATAGCCGACCGAACCGGTCGACACCAGACGTTGCATTTCGGCCGAACTGAGCTCCCGGTCATCGGGATGAGTGAGGTCGTGGACAGAGACGCCGACCAGGTCCTCGGGGAGCCGCCCGACGATGTCGCCCATGGCCGGGTTGGCGCGGATGATCCGGCCCTCGAGGTCGCTCATCGCCATTCCGATAGGAGCATTCTCGAACGCTGACCGTAAGCGCTCGTGCGCTTCGCGCAGATCCGTGATGTCGTGGAGGTTGCCCACGATGCCGCGGACGTCGGGATCGTCCAAGCGGTTGGTGACCGTGGCCTCGAAGTGCCGCCATTTGCCGTCGGCGGCTTGGCCACGCAAGGCCGTCCGCAGTACCCGAGAGGGATCGACCAACAGCGGCGGAAATTCCTGGGCGATCCGGGCCAAGTCGTCGCGGTGCATGAAGGCACCCATCGACTGATCTCTGTAGGGGTCGGCCGAGCGCCCGAGGATACGCTCGAAGGCCGGGCTCACGTACTGCATGGCACCGCTTCGGTCGGTCACGATGATGATGTCCGTGGCGTTGGACACCAGAGCCTTGAAGCGACGTTCGGACTGGCGCAGCTCGCCCTCGACTGCTTGGCGTTGCGAGGTGGCCCTCCCGAGCAATTCGATCACCAGGAGGACGCCGACGAGACCGAGGGCGGCCACTCCATGGACGAGAGGCTCGTGGATCAGTGTCGGGGCCAGATGAAGGGCGATGGCCAACTGGCCGAGCACCATGGCCACGGTGGTCCATACGAGACAGGGCACCGTGGCCTTGGAGCCGAAGTGCTGGATGGCGGCAGCGGTACCGAAGAGAAAGCCTATGGACAGTATCGGACCCCACCCGGTGCTGTAGGCGACGACGGCGATCACCGCCATGTTGGACGCCACCAGAGCGCTCATGTGCCAGCGGCGGCGCTGCTCTGCCCACAAGACCGAGAACACGACACTGGCGACACCACCGAACATCACGACCCCGACATAGAGCCAGTAGGGCTCGGGGGCGATGAAATGAAGCCACCGGAACAGACAGAAGATGGCCGCCACCGCAGGATTGGCGACCAGGCTGTGATCGGCCGCGCTCGCCCGCACCCGGGCGCCGAAGGGCGCCTGAGCGCCAGCGACGACTGCGTCTGGGCGCGGTGGATCCATGAGGGGCATATCGGCAGCTCAGAGGCCCACCTTGACGGCAAGTACCCACCCACGGCCGTAGCCCGACAGAGCTATGGAGCCCCAGGCGGGGGCGCTTCTGGGACTCCATTCGTGGGTCCGCCAGGCACGGTGACGGCTCATAAGGCGGGTACCGTCGGGCCCGTGACCGACGCCGAGATGGTCAGAGCTCTCTACGAGGCCTATCAGGAACGGACGTGGGACCGTGCCTCCACCTTGCTCCACCTCGACGCGGTGGTCGTGATGCCGTCGACGACCGAACGCCTCGAAGGCAGGGACGCGATCATCACCTTCCAGCGCTCGTATCCCGAACCATGGGGAACGCTGTCGGTTCTTCGGGTGCTCACCGACGCCGAGGGCGCCGCCGCCCAGGTGCGCGTGGTCGACCCCGGCGGCCGAGAGTTCGCCTTCGCCGCCTTCTGGCGAGCCCGAGAGGGTCTGCTCCATGAAGGGATCGAGTACTGGATCGAAGTGGGACGGGAAGACCCACCGTCGAACCGGGCCGATTCTCCGGCCACCTTGGCCGCCCGACAGGCCTGGCCGCGCTGACCCCCCGACACCGCGGTGAAGGCGGGCGGAGAGATCCGCGTCGTCACCGCGACATTGAAGCGGTCCGCCAGTCCGACGTCTGGCGGCGTTATCTTTTCCCCGTGACCAGACAGCGAGCGTCCTACACGGAATCGAGATCCTGGTTGTCGCCTTCCCAGATCTTCGCCGACACCCAGAGGGTCGATCTGTTCAACGACCCCAAATGGGAGACGTCGCCGCCGACCTACCCGAGCCGGGGGGCGGCGAAAGCGACCGACAGTCGATCACGGTGGGCAGTGATGAAGGCGGTCCTGATGCGCCGGGCACCGCAGAAGCGCGGCCGGCACAGCCAAAATCCCGCCTGACCACCAACGACGCCGCGACGGAGCTCAGGCGCCCCCGTCGACGGCGATGACCTGGCCCGTCACGTAGCCGGCCTCCTCCGAGCACAAGAAGGCCACCACACCGGCCACGTCCTCGGGCCGGCACACCCGGCCGAACGGGGCCGTGGCGTCGAGTGTCGAGATGTCTTCGATCCCCATCGCCCCCTTCACCAGCCGGCGCCCCATCTCCGTGTCCACCAGACCGGGAGCGACGACGTTCACGTGGATCCCGTGCCGGAGCTCCTCCTTGGCCAGGGTCATGGCCAGCGCCTCGAGTGCCGCCTTGGCCATGTTGTAGGGCGCACCGTTCCCCGACAGCAGCCTGGCCGCCACGCTGGAAATGAACACGATGTCGCCGCGGGGCCGCTTGCGCATGGAGGGGACGACCAGCCGGCACAGGTGATGGGCGGCGTAGGCATGGGTCCGCAGGACGCGGTCGAGCTCGTCGGGGTCCGTCTTCACCACCGACGCGCCCCGACTGGCGATCCCCGCGGCGTGGACGAGGATGTCGATCACCCCGAAGTCGTCGAGCACCGCCTGCGCCATGGCCTCGTCGTCTTCCATGACATCGACCGACGCCCGGTAGGACACGACCCGGCGACCCAAGGCCTCGATGGCCCGCACCGTCTCATCGGCGGCATCGGCGTCGCGGCGGTAGTTGACGGCCACGTCACAGCCGGCGTCAGCCAGTGCCAGCGCGCAGGCCCGCCCGATCCCCCGGCTCCCCCCGGTGACGAGGGCGACGCGGCCCTCGGCCATGCTCATGACCCACACTCATGGCACGGCCACACTCAGGCCACCGGCCGGAAGACGGGGATATGGAAGCCCTCGCCGATGTCCTCGAAGTCGACCTTGAGGGCCATCCCCACCGCCAGGTCGTCGAATTCGCAGCCGACGACGTTCGTCATCATGCGCGGGCCCTCTTCCAGGTCCACCACGGCGGCCACGTAGGGGACCTTCTCGTTGAACGGGGGCAGGTCGTTCTGGTAGACGATCGACCACGTGTAGAGCGTGGCTCCCCCNNAGCGTGGCTCGCCCGCTGGCGTCCTCCCAGGACACCTCCTCGCCCCCGCAGCGGGGACAGAAGGGCCTCGGGTAGTAGTGCGCCTCGTGGCAGGTGGCGCAGCGGGAGATGACGAGCCGCCCCTCGGCCACCGCGTCCCACCAGGGCTGGGTGAACTCGTCGGGCGTGGGCAGGTCGTAGCGGGTGGCCATGGCGACGTTCTCCTGCTGGTCAGTGGGGCACGGGACGGCGGCCGTCATGATCCCACGGCGCCCACCCCGTGTTGACCCTGGCGCGGGCCATCGGCCATGCTGCCCGGGT
>PKWD01000147.1:684-2608 GCA_003131945.1 Acidimicrobiaceae bacterium | reverse complement strand
CTGCCACCTTGTCGAGCTGGGCCTGGATGTCGTCTCTGTTCGAAGTGAGATCGGTAAGTGCTCCTGAGGCCAGGAGTTCGTCGATGGCACCGGCACGCGCCTGCATGTTGGCGATTTTGTCCTGGGCCCGCTGGATGGTCATGCCGGCGTCACCCATATCCCTCGAGATCCCCGCCGCCGCTTCTCCGATGCGGGCCTGAGCTTCAGCGGCGGTGTACGTCGCCTTCATCGTCTCTTTGCGGGTCCGGAATGTCGCCACCTGGGTCTGCAGACGCTGGGCCGTCAGCACGAGCTTCTCCTCCTGCTCGGCNNCCTCTCGGGCCAGGTCCTCGCGGTTCTGTCCGAGCGCCTGGCGGGCTTGGTCCTGCAGTTTGGCCGCTTGCTGCCCCAGCTGCGAGGCCTGCATCTCCACCCTCTTGCGGGCAGTGCCCACCTCGGCGACGCTGCGACGAATCTTCTGGAGGTTCTCGATCTGCTTCTCGTAGGACAGATCGAGTGAATCGCGGGGGTCCTCGACCCGGTCGAGGACCTTGTTGGCCTTGGCCCGGAAGATGTTCAACAAGCGCTGCATCACGCCCATGGCGTGCCGTCCCTTTCCTGGTCTGAGCCACCGCCGTGGTGCCTCCAATACCTGATACGAGCATAGGGGAGGCGGGGTTCGGGGCCGCCGCGGCGAGGTGCCCGCTGAGGTCCGGCGCGACGTCTCGGGAGACAGGTCCCGGGCCAGGCCAGGCACGTCGTCGGGTGGGGATGGGCAGCGCCGGCCGCCGGGTACCGTGTGGGAATGACCACGCCGCTGTGCCTCCTCACCGTGCACGCCCACCCTGACGATGAAGCGTCGAAGGGTCCCGGCACGGTCGCCCGTTATCACGCCGAGGGTGTGCGCACCGTGCTCGTCTGCTGCACCGGCGGCGAGGAGGGTGACATCCTGAATCCGGCGCTCGACTCACCCGAGGTCAGGGCCGACCTCCATGCTTTCCGCATGGGCGAGCTTGCCGCCGCCACCACCTTGATCGGCTACGACGAGGTCGTCATGCTCGGCTACCGGGACTCGGGTATGCCCGACACACCGGCCAACGCCCGGCCCGACTGCTTCGCCCGGGCTCCTCTCGACGAGGCGGTCGGTCGACTGGTGGCCGTGATCCGCCGGGAGCGGCCCCAGGTCATCGTGACCTACGGCGACGACCAGAAGGGCTATCCCCATCCCGATCATCTCCGAGTGCACGAGATCTCCGTCATCGCCTTCGATGCGGCCGGCGACCCGTCCGCCTACCCCGACGCCGGAGTGCCCTGGACGCCGCAGAAGCTCTATTACGTCGGGTGGTCCGGAGCACGGATTGTCGCCATGCACGAGAAGTTCGTAGAGCTGGGCCTGGAGTCGCCGTTCGACGACGGCTGGCTGGAAAGGGCTGCGTCGAACACCAGCTCCTACACGACCATGATCGATATCTCGGGATATGCCGACGTGCGCCGTGAGGCCCTTCTCGCTCACGCCACCCAGGTCGATCCCACGTCGCCGTTCTGGTTCGGTCTCCCCCCTGAGGTCGCCCGCGATGTCCATCCCGTCGACGAGTACATCCTGGCCCGCAGTCGGGTAGGAGGCACCGGAGGTTCCGATGCGGGGGGGACGGCCCCCGTGGACACGACCTCGCAGCTCGACGTCGACCAAGTCGAGGACGATCTTTTTGCCGGTGTGCGGGACCTGGCCGCTCGGTAATATGCCTTGACGATGTGGACCGGTGGGCCCGCCGGGCTCGGCACCGCGGTCGCTCGCAACGACGGACCTATGGAGGACGACATGTCGAAGTGGCTCACCCAGGACTGGCTTGATGAGACGAAGAAGATGTCCGCCGGCCAGCCCGAGCGGGCCGGAGCCTCGGCGCGGATGCAATACGTGGTGACGGGCGGCCCCGATGGTGACATC
>PKWD01000147.1:0-654 GCA_003131945.1 Acidimicrobiaceae bacterium | reverse complement strand
CCAACGCCGCCTTCATGCAGGGAAAGGTGAAGGTCACAGGAAACATGGCCAAGGTCATGGCATTGCTCCCGATCACGAACGCACCGGAGTACAAGGCCCTTCAGACCGAGATCGCCGCGATCACGGAGTTCTGATTACCAGCGTCACCCCGCGTCACCCTGAATTGGGCGTCGTAGAACTCGACTGCACCGCCCTCGTCCTGCCCGACGCCGACCAGCGCCTGATCGTCTTCTCCGCCGCTCCCGGCAGTCCGGCGAACGACAGCCCGNNTTGCCGCGCATCGTCGGGCTCCAGCACATGACCGAGACCGACCAATCGGCTGCCCTGCAGTCCTGACCGGTCTTGTGTCGACCTCCCTACGCCGACGCTCGCATGAGGTGGCGCAGTTCCCGGTAGCCGATGAGGGTGATGCCGGCCCGGGTCAGGGCATCGCGCAGTTGGGGATCCTGGACGAGGAGTCGGTGGTCGTCGACCCGGTCCTCCCAGTCGGCCGCCATCGCCTGGAGCTCGGGGCTGGCCACCGCCGGGTGGAGGTAGGCCTCGGTGACCCCGGGGCCGACGTTCTGAAGCGCATCGAGAAGGATCTGACGGCTGCCGACGCCGGGGACATAGACGAACTCGTCGGGAAAGACGACGCCGGCATCGGCGGCGAGG
>PKWD01000334.1 GCA_003131945.1 Acidimicrobiaceae bacterium | reverse complement strand
CCAAGCTTCCGATCGCCCTCTGCGAGCACCAGGGCCTCGTCGTAGCGCCGAAGCGAGCCTGGGCCGATGTCGCCGCAGACGTCTTCGGCGATCGCCACCTCGCGACTCGCCTTCGCTCGGAGGCCGACCGACTCGCCGGCCAGCTCGAAGAACACTTTTGGTGGGAAGAGGAAGGGACCTACTATCTCGGCCTCGACGGAGACAAGCGTCCGATCGACTCCGTGACGTCCAACCCGGGCCACCTCCTGTGGCAACGAGCCGTCGAGCCCGAAAGGGCCACAAAAGTCGTGAGGCGCCTCCTGGCCGAGGATATGTGGAGCGGATGGGGCATCCGCACGCTGTCGGCCGACCACGTGGCCTACGACCCGCTTTCGTATCAACGGGCTCGGTGTGGCCTCATGACAACGCCATCGCGGCGGCCGGCTTCCGGGCCTACGGATTCGACGACGAAGCGGCTACAGTGGCCGCAGGCATTTTCGACACAACCTCGAGATTCGCCTCGCAGCGCCCGCCTGAGCTTTTTGCCGGATTCACCCGAGATGCCGGCGGGTTCCCCGTCCAATACCTGGGGGCGAACGTCCCCCAGGCGTGGTCCTCCGGGGCCATTGTCCACCTCGTCGCCACGCTCCTCGGCGTAGACGCCGATGCCCCAGCCGGGGTCCTGCGCCTCCATCCGGCGTTGCCCGAGTGGATGTCGGAAGTGACCGTTCGACAGCTCCGGGTGGGGGATGCCTCGGTCGATTTCCGGATAGCTCGGCAGCCTGGCGGTCATCACGGAGTCGAGGTGCTCGCTGGCGGAGATGGACTTCAGATGGAGATCGCCAATTGAGACTGAAACGCGATTCCTTTTGGATGACATGGGGTCGGACGAACAGACTTGTCGGACGCGCTACGAGAATGAGGACCCGACGATGCCAACTAGGAACCCGATGCAAATTGACATAGTCAAGCTCGGACGGATGGGAGCGAACATGGTCCGTAGCCACGATGGCATATGTGTGGTCTGATCAGATTGTCGACGGCACACCCTCCCCGGGAAGCAGAGGAGCCGATTCAGGCGCTGATTCGGAGCGGAATTCTCAAACTCCGGACCTCGTGGCCTGGGGATCGACGTTGAGATCGCCGACGAGTTGGGAGGAGACTGCCTACCTGAGCAAGTCGCAAAACAGGAGCAGGCCCTAGAGGCGTCCACGGTCACCGCGGCGACGGCGACGCGGTCGCGTTGTCAGGTGAAAGACTACGGGGCACCGTCGTCGGGTTCGCCGTCGAAGGTGGATAGTGTCTCACTCGGATCGTTCTGGCTCCCGATCGTTTCTCTGCTTTGGCAATAGCCATCTCGCAGCCCTCTTGCAGCTTCGACATCCACGCCTAGCGACCGCCACGGTGTCGCTTCCTTTACGGCGAATCCCGCTCGATGCCAGCGCAACCCCTCGGTGGAGTTCAAGCCCACCCGCCTCCACGAATCAGCGGTCTTGAGCAATTGCCCGCGATAGTGAACAGCGAAACTTGGCGTGAATCCATCCCCGTTCGCCATGGCGGCATCGAACGCGTCGAAGCCCAGCGCATTCCAGCTCGAGGCCTCGCCCGGATCGATACCGAAGGCCTCCCAATCCTGCTGGTCCGGCTTCGGTTCTTCTACGGGAACGGGCACCTTTCCTCTTCGTAGGCGTCCGATCATCTCTTACCTATCTCCCGTCAACGGTCACAACCGGCGCGCTCTGGAGGCGCTACGCCGAGGTGCCTGTACCATCGGGCAACTCGCCGACGGGGTTCGCGGCATCCGGTCTCGACGAGTCGTGCGGACACGCCGTGAGCGCCGAGATCGGAGCTGTCTCGAGGTACTCGCCGACACGACGGGCGCTGATCGGCCCTTCTGGTCACGACACCGCACCTGAGGCGCCGCCCGCGCTCCTTGGCCCAACCGACGGCGAGCCTTCGACCGAAGACCAAGACGGCGTCACATTGCCGCTGGCGGCCAGAGAATCGAGCAGAAGATGGAAGTACACGAGGCCGCCGAAGGGCCACCAGGCCCGCGCCAGCTCGGCCACCTCGTCGTAGCCCGCCGAGGAATTCAGGCCGAAGCGACGACGCAGGTTGTTGCGCGCCCCGACGTCATCTCCAGGCAGCACGTTCCAACGACCCAACCCCCGCAACAGTGTGTACTCGGGGCTCCAACGCCCAACGCCGCCGAGCTCGAGCAGGGTCGCCAAAGCGCGGTCGTCGGCCTCCTCTCTCAGAGCCTCGAGGTCGACCTCTCCAGTCGCCTCCTGTTGGGCGATGAGGATCACCGCTCGGGCCTTGGCCCAGCTGAACCCCATCTCTCGCAGAACCTCAGGATCGGCCTCGGCCAACCTTTCGGGGGTGGGAAAACCGGCCGTTACCCCGCGGCGACCGGATGTGGTCGGGCCGTAGCGCTCGGCCAGCCGGTTGAGGAGATGGATGCCAACCACCAAAGAGAGCTGCTGACAGGCGATGGCGTTCACGACCGTCTCGAACACGCTCGGAAAGCACGGCGGTCGAACACCGCGGAACCGCCGTACGAGTACCCGGAGCCGCTCGTCGCGCTCCGCCATCCGGTAGAAGCCTCCCAGGTCGGCCCCGAGCCCGAGCGTGCGCTCGACGACGCGACGCACTTCTTCGACAGCGTCGTCACCCAGCGCGGTGGACGAACCTCGAAGCTCCAGGCCGAGCGCAGGCGACGCCGGCCCCTGCTGTTGGCGGACGCTGACCTCAACCGGCCGCTCGCGCACCAACAGGGTGCGTTGAAAGCACGAACCGTCCCACCGGTCAACGGCGTTGTGGGGGCGGCGCCGCAATGCCCACACGGTGAGATCGAGCCGAAATGGGGACGACACCTCGATCTGAAGCTGGCGTACTACCACGGGTTGCTACCGATCGCTGTGTTCGATGACGTTGCACTGGACGGCGAGTCCCAAGTGCGGGACGTCAGGCGTGAGTAGGACGAGCTGTCGGCGGTCGACACTTCGCGCAGCTGAACGATCACGTATACGACGGACGACGCGGCCGCCTCATTCCAGCAGTAGTCGCAGAGCACGGCAACACACTGGGTGGGTGGTAAGAATATCGTCGTAACTCGCTGCTCGGGGCGACGCCTTTGTCCCCATTTGTAGCTGGTGAGGGGCGACTTTCGACAAACCACTGAGCTGCCGCCGATCGATGAGNNCACTACGCCTCACCATCTTGAGCTCACCGACTTCGAGATCCCAATACACGTACCGCGTCGCCTTTCACCGTCATCAAACATGATCGACATCCACCTGTACGTCATCGCCCAATTCTCGAACCGGATAGACAGCAACCGGAAGAACCGCAGGCAGGTTTAGAACCGCACCGGTCCGAAGATCGAAGCAGGAGCCGTGGCGCCAGCACTCGATGACACCATCGTCCACCTCACCCTCGGACAANNACCGCTTCGTGCGTGCACTCGTTGTGCACAGCGAACACCTCACCACCGGTTCGCACCAGGCAGACGGCGACCTGATCAACGACAACACCGAGAGGTGTATCCTCAAGAAGATCGGCGATCGGACAGGCGCGCTTCCAAGTCATGAAAGATACCTCCGCCTGGGCATCGGCTGAGACTGAACCAGGTTAGACAGTCGGTCGTGCGGCGACCGGACTGTGAGGCCACCTACACCCGATGAAGGTGGCCTGTTTGGTAAGGAGCCAGCATCGAACCGATGATCGCCTTCCGGCGGAACGCCGAAGCGTGAAAGGTCGGCCATGATGATGACTATGTCCTCAGCGTTGGGGGGTCGACAACCGGATTCTGACCGTTTTGGTTGCCTACGGGATCGCGCCGGCAGAAGGGGTGATCCGCGCCGGAAGTCCCGTGGTAGCAGCTCGGAATGGGCGCACGTCGGTGCTTGGTAATTTGTGGCCCAGTTCGCCGTACCCCTAGAGAGCTTCCGCACTCGCTGGCGGGATAACGGTGTGGCATGACTGGCGAAACGCGGCGCGGTCGGGCGAAGGCGGACCGACATCGTCAGGGGTCATTCCTATGTCGCCGGCGGATCGTCAATCCAAGCCAGCCAAGTCGGCCGTTTCTCGGATCGATCGCACGTTCTTTTAGTGGGATGATCGCGTTGTCGGTGA
>PKWD01000068.1 GCA_003131945.1 Acidimicrobiaceae bacterium | reverse complement strand
ACGCGTGATGGCCGTTCCTCGTCGGACCGCCCTCTGGAACGAGGGTGCCGAGGACGTCCAACTCGGATGCATCCCACTGGAACACCAGGCTGATCCGGGCCGCACCGGCGCCCGCGTTCATGAGCCTGACGCACAGCTCATCGATGGCCAGCCGAAGATCCTCCACCTGTTCGAGGTCGAAATCGGCGCGCGACGCCACCGCCGCCGCCGTCATCCGGGCCAGGAAGAGCATCTGGGCGTCAGCCGCCAGAGACAACTCGACCCGATTCACACCGACCGACCCCACCGTTTCCGGTGCCGACATGGCCTTGGTCATGTTCTCACCGCGTCATTGGCGTTGGACAGAATCGTGAACACTTCGTCCAGGCCCGTCAGCTCCAAGAGCCGTGTGATCTGTGGTTGCGTCACGACCAATCGCAGGTCCCCACCGGCATCGCGCAACTGCTTCTGGGCACCGACGAGGACGCCGAGCCCGGTGGAATCTATGAATGAGATCTCGCCCAGGTCCACGATGACGATCTCCGGTTCCCGCCCGATGAGGTCGGAGAGCGACGCATGGAACTCGGGCGCCGAGGCCACGTCGATCTCGCCCCGGACCCGCAAGACCGGTACTCCCGGCCCGGACATTGTCGTTTCGAACTGTGCGTCACTGGTCATCGTCGAATTGTTCCTTCCTGGTGGTGGGCGAGCAGGCCCGGTCCTAGCGATTCACCACCCGCTTGGCCTTGGTCCCTGCATCTTTGACCTTCTCTCCCACGTCCTTGGCGGCCGCCTTGACCTGGTCGGTCTTCCCTTTTGTCTCGAGGTCACTGTTCCCCGTCGCCCGGCCCGTCGTCTCCTTCACCCGGCCCTTCAAATCCTGGACCTTGTTGGATGCCTTGTCAGCCTTACCCATGGTGAACCGTCCTTTCCGTCGCTCCCGGGCTCGCCTGTGGTGCGAGCCCCCTTTCGGTTTGTATGCCCACACCGGCAGGAGCCGAACCGCGCTTTAGTGGGAATTCCCGAGGCCGACCGGCCAGAAGGCGAGGGAGGAGCGGCCCCGTTCAGCCCGGTTGACGACTGACGTGCATGCGCACTGTCGTTCCCGAGGTGAAGGACCGCAGCTGAACGAGCTCGCACAATTGATTCACCATCCACAACCCTCGGCCACCCCGTGTATCGAAGTCGGGCCTCGCCCGACCGACGAGTGGCTCGTCGATGTCACCGTCGTCCGACACCTCACAGATCAAGGCATCTGCGGTCTGCCAGATGCGCAATACACCGCCTCCGCCCCCGTGGCACACGCTGTTCGAGGCCACCTCGTTCACGGCCACCACGGCGTCGCCGGCCCGCGCCTCGCTGAGGCCCGCTTTCACCGCCTCACGCAACACAAGAGATCGCAACCCCCCGAGCGACCCGGTCTGGAACCCTCGCTCGACACGCCAAGCAGGGGGTTGCGTTAACGGCTTGGAGAATGGCCTCGCCAGCGTGTCGGTGCCCGGGTAGACGTCGCTCGTCCACTGCGTACCGTCCCGGCGGATGAAGGGATGGCTCCGACGCGCCTCGTCGACCACATCCTGGCCGAGTGCCGCCGTGTCGTAAGGACACATCAGTGTGAAGCCGGAGCTCCCGGCGAAGGCGACGTTCAGCAGCGACTCGTGACGTTGGCACTCCACCAGCTCCGCCGGGCTCCGCTCCGCCCAGATCGGCTCCCCGATACCGCGCAGAGGACGCGCGCCGTACTGACTCACGAAGTCGGTCCAGGCCGGGATGATCCAGGCCGGGTTCGTTCCCACGTCCGCCATGTCGGCGAAGACGATCTGACCGGCGTCGGTCTTGAGCCGCCTGCGCAGGAGGTCGATCTTCCGTGAGCTGCCCACCACGAGGGCCGGTTCACCGGCCCGAATCCCGTCGGCCAGAAAGGCGCTGGTGCCGTCGGCGAACTCCTTCTCGCCGGCATAGAAGAACGCCTCGTGACGAAAGTCGTCGTCCCCGGCGTGTGCCGACTCCGCCAGCATCGAGGAGCTCATGGCGCGCCTCTCCGGCCGCGCCTCGTAACTCGTCATACCCCGCCCTGCCCGGTCCTGCCCTGCCCTGTCGTCGTCATCGTCTTCGTTCCGGTGCCAACCGCCAACCGAGTGTTCTGCCGCGCCCGATCATAATGTTCGGACCCCCTTCGACCCGGGGCATTGCCCTTTGTCGACGCGGTGCGACGCACCGGCTAGGACGGTTCAGGGGATGCGACCCTCTCCCGGGTCGTTGGCCCCCAACTCCGTCATCTCCTCGTAATGGCTCCGCACCTCGTCGTCGACCGACGTTCCGTCGACCGATTTCTCCTCCTCGGGAGTCGCCGGTCGATCGGCCACATGCGGTGCCTTCGCCTCCTCGGCTTCGGCCTCCCGAGTGGCGTCGCTGACTTGACTGCGCTCGTTGCTCATCGGCTCTGACCCCTTGTCTGAAGGCCCCTCATCGGGGCCTACTCCAGCCATACCCCGAGCTGACGCCGGCTAACCGGGACCTTCGGGGGCCAGATCGAATGCTTCGGTCAGCCCGGTGATCTCCAGGACGCGACGCACGTTCGGTTGCGGGGCCACGACGCGGAGGCTCCCCCCCGCCGCCTGACAACGCTTCAGGCCCGCGATGAGCACGCTCAGTCCCGTCGAGTCCAGAAAGGTCACCTCGCCGAGATCGACGACCACCGACGACGGTCCCTGATCCAGGACCGACTGCAACTGCTCATCCAAGACGGGCGACGTCTGGACGTCGACCTCCCCCCACACCCTCACCGTCGGCCCAGACGGCGCCGACTCGACCGTCACCCTCAACTCCTGTTCGACCACCTTCGTCCCCCCGTTCCCTGTCCCGTCCAGCCACCTCGGCTGGTGGTGGTCTCCGGTGCTTTCTCGCTTCCGCCGTGCCAACCCGAACGACACCATGTTCCCATCAACAGCCACCGGGACCCCCAATTCATCCTCTGGGCCCCAGGCCAAGGCCAACGTGCCTGCTGGCGATGGAGTTTTGTCAGAATCTGCCATCGGAGGCTGAGAAGAGGTCGGAGTGGGTAGGTAGTGCTCATCGAGCGTCGCATCCACCTACCAGCCCTGGCATCGAGTGCCGCCGAAGCCCGCCGGGCCGCACGATCGGCATTGACCGAGTGGAACCTCTCGGCCCTGTACGACACGGTCAGCCTGTTGGTCACCGAGCTCGTCAGCAATGGCGTACGTCACGCCCAGACTCAGCTCGAATTGGTTCTCACCCTCGACGGGAGCTGCCTACGTATCGCCGTCCACGACGGTGACCCCCGTCCGCCGGTCGCCAGACAACGCCAGGAGCTCACCGTCGGGGGTTGGGGATTGGCGCTGATCGACTCTTTGGCGACCGAATGGGGCACCGATATCGATGATGGTTTCGGCAAGACCGTGTGGCTCGAGATCGACACCTCAGATCTGCAGCTCGCCTCGGGAAGCTGAGTCCCGACCCCATCGGATCTCCGGGAAGCCGTTACCCCCGGGCCGGTCTCTGGCGGCGCATGCGTAACCATGCCCCGGACCGTCCATCGGTGGTCAGCTCTCCGTGTTCGTCGACGAGGGCGTCGAGGATCTGTGACGAAAGTTCGTCCCGTAGCCTCCCGGCCTGCCCCTTCTGCTCCGGTCCTCGGTTGCCGGGTGCCGCGTCGCCAGGGGCCATGGTGCACGAGATCTCGATCGACTCTTCGTCCCACCCGTACCGCAAAAGCAGCTGACCCTCGTGTCCCGCCGGCCCCATCAGGGGCAGACACAGCTCATCGACGGCCAGCCGGAGGTCCTCCACGTCGTTCAGGTCGAGATCGGCCCGGGCCGCCACCACCCCCGCCGTCATCCGCACCAGCTGGAGGAGAACGGGCTGAGCGGGTATGGCCAATTCGATTGTGCCGCTCCCACCCATGCCGCCCGACTCTTCACCGCTCCTCACATCTCCGCCTTTCGCCCCGGATCTCGCCGCCCGCCCGTCGTCTCACCGCCGCCCCGAGTCCGGAGCCGAGCCCGAACCCGAGAGGTCGGAACCAAAACTCTGGTGAGCAGGGCCGCATGAGCCAATTCGTTTGACAGGACCCCACGTCGCCTGGACAATTAATACCCTACGTACTCGGAGGACCGTGGGGTCTCGATGCCAGTGGGATGACCCCCCAAGCGCGAAAGGTCACGGGGATGAGCCAGGTGGAACTGCCGAATCAGGTTCCCGCCCCCGGGAACCTGGGAGCGGGTCTGCCCTGGCCGAACCCCAATGTCGCCGCCGCCATCCACGCCTTCGTCGACCGCGGTCCGTTCGGTGTCGCTGTCTTCGATACGGACCTGAGGTTCATCCTCGTGAGCCAAGGCCTGGCCACCCTCCACGAACAGGACGCGTCCCAAACTGTGGGAAAGCGCATCGACGAGGTGCTGCCCCCTCCCTACGGCGATCTCGTCGCCGGCCCCTTGCGCCAGACCCTGGAGTCGGGGATCCCGATCCTCGACGTCGAAACCTGGGGAACCTTCGCCGATCCCGCCGCTGAGCGGTCGTTCATATCGTCCTTCTACCGCCTCGACAGCTCCTCGGGCACAGCTCTCGGCGTCGTCGTGCTCATCACCGAGACGACGGAGCTCCGCTACGCCGAGGCGGCGGCCAGATCAGCGGCCGAACAGCTCGAGCTTCTCCAACAAGTGACCGACGCACTGTCGGGGAACGACAACGTGGCCGACGTGACCCAGGCGGCTTTGACCGGAGCAGCCCAAGCTGTCGGTGCCACGGCCGCCATGATCATGGTGTCGGACCACAAGAACGACACTCTCGTGCATCTGGTCTCCACCGGTCTCACCGACGAGACGCTGGTTCGCCTCCGCCAGCCCGCCTCCCTCGATGCACCCCTGCCGCACTGTGACACCCTGCGATCGCGGACGATCACGCTCTGGCGTTCGCGCCTCGAGCGCGACATCGAGTACCCCGACTTGGCCGACCACCCCGCCGACCATCAGGCGTGGGCCTTCGTTCCCCTGTTGGCCAGGAACAGAAGTGTCGGAGTGCTCGTCTTCGCTTGGCGTCTCGATCGCGATTTCCACGACACCGATATTTCGCTCCTGGCCGCCGTCGGGCGCCAGTACGCCCTCGCTCTCGAACAGGCCCGTATCCTCGACGCCGAACGTGAGGCCCGCCGGGCCACGGAGTTCCTGGTCGAAGTGACGAGGTTCGTGGTCGAGGGATCAGACGCCGGTGTGTTCGCCATCTCCAACGGGAATCGGATTCTCACCTGCAATCATCGTTTCTGTGACTTGATCGGGCTCCCCGACGACAGCATCGTGCTCGGAGGCGACGCCAACGAGCTCCTGGAACCGGCGTTGGCCCTGGTGGCCGATCCGGGCGCCGTCGCCCAGCACCTGGCCGTGAGCCGGGACCAGCCGTCCGAATCGTTGGTCTTCGACTTCGACTTGAAAGACGGCAGGGTGATGGCGTGCAGCACTTCACCCATTCTCGATCGCCACGCTAACGTCCTCGGACGCGTCTGGTACATCAGGGACGAGACGGCCCGGCGCGCCCAGGAGGCCGAGCACCGTCAAACGCTCGACCAGCTCCTGGCCGGCCGCGAGCATCAGGCGTTCCTGGCCCAGGCGGCCGAGATCATCTCCCAGGCCGACGGCTACGGCGACACCTTGGAGCGATTGGCGGCGGTGGCCGTGCCCGTTCTGGCCGACCTGTGCCTCGTCGACGCCCTGACCCTGGACGGACGCGTCGTGCGCATGGCGGCGCGGCATTCCGATCCGGACCTGCAACCGCTCGCCGACGAGCTCCGATCCAACTATGGGCCCGACCCCTCGGGGACGCACCCGAGCATCGATGTGATGCAAACCGGACGCGCCCGGTGGTCCGAGACGATGACCGACGACTTCCTGCGCCGCACCACCCGGGACGACAAACACTTCGCCCTGCTGAAGCGACTCCGCTTCACGAGTTACATGACCCTTCCCCTCGTGGCCGAGAACAGGATCCTGGGGTCCGTGACCCTCGTCTCGGCAGGATCGGGCCGCCGGTTCGGGCACAACGACCTGGCTCTGGCCGAAGAATTCACCTCCCGGGTGGCCCAGGTCGTGGCCGCTGCCCACCGCCACGATTCCGCTCGTCACGCCGCCCATACCCTCCAGGCCAGCCTCCTGCCCGAGAACCTCCCCGAGGTGCCCGGGCTCTGCCTGGCCGTGCGCTATCTCCCGGCCACTGTCGACAACGACGTCGGCGGCGACTTNNCGCTGGGCATTCCCGCGCGCTATATCAATGGCTTTCAAACCGGCGAGTACAACGACGTCGGCGGCGACTTCTACGACGTGATCACGAGCCCGGCCGGCGTCACCACCATCGCCATCGGCGACGTGGCCGGCCATGACATGACGGCGGCGGCCATCATGGGCAAGGTCCGCACCGCGGCGCGCGTTCTCGCCAGCCAGGCCACCGGACCCCGGCACTTCATCGAGATGCTGCGCCACGGTTGGGACAATCTCGAATTGGAGCGTATGGCCACCCTGCTCATCGCCAGCATCGACGTGGCCAGCGGCGAGCTCAGGATCGCCTCGGCCGGGCACCCGCCTCCGCTTCTGGTCGAGGCCGGCCGGGCCCGATTCCTGAGCGTCAAGCCCACCACCCCCCTCGGTGCTCCCAGGTCGGTGGTCCACGAATGGCGCGGCACGCTGGCCGAGGGCGCCACCCTCCTGCTGTTCACCGACGGCCTGGTCGAGGACCGCCACCGGAGCTTCCACGACGGAGCCGAGACCCTCCTGGCGGCGGCCTCGGGATCCTTCGGTCCCGATGAATTGTGCAACCGGGTGCTCGACGCCCTGGTGCCGGACGAGGCCCATCACGGCGACGACATCGCCATGGTGGGGTTGGCGAGGGACATCGCCGCTATCGCCGGGTAGAGGCCCCGGCAGGCATCGGGGGCGATCCTTCACCTGTGGCGGGAAGTCGCTTCCTTGGTGGCTGACACGATGTCATGGCTGGCATCGGTCACCCGATTGGCGGCGTCTGAGTCCTTGACCTTCTGAGCGACGGTCCTCACATGTTCGGGCACGTCGGCGTTATGGAGCCACCCGCCCGCCTTTTCGGCGACGGACTGCAACAAGCGTCCGGCGTCAGGCGCGTGCTCGCGCACCTGATCGCCGACGTCGCCCGCCTTCGTGGCTACACGAGACAGAGAATCGAGAGCCACCCCGGCCACCACGCCGGTCAGACCGCCGACGACGAGGCCTTTCCACACGTTCCGCATCTTTGCTACCTCCCGATCGGTGATCTGAACGACGGCCGACCCTCAATCGCCCGGCGGTATGGCGATCGTCGGCGGCATTTACCACCGGTACCAGCGGGCCCGTCCGCCGGACCCCTCGCCACGGGCGACCCCGAAGCCGACCAGCCAGGCGATGAACACGACGGCGGCAATGATCCAAAAGATGTGGGATGCGAAGCCGAGGCCACCAAGGAGCAACGCCAGTAGAAGCACCAGAATGATGAGGCCCATTGTCTTGTCTCCTTCAATGTGTCCGTTCAATTTGTTCGCCAGGAGTGTTCGTTCGGTCGTGCTCTTACCCACTTCCTGGCGGCTGAAACCGTGGCGTGCCGTGCAGATCGCTCCCGCTCCCATCGAGCAGTGAGAAGGCCCAAGATGGCACGACGCCGACTCATTGGTTCGAGCTCTGCTGGACCGTGCACGTCCAGGGTGGGTTTGGGAGTTCAGGGCGCCGGGTAGAAAACGGTGTCCCCCGGTGGGGCCAATGAAGACGATGTGACGGAGGATTCTTGTGGCCAGTGGCCTCGTTACCAGCCTCATGGTGTTTGCGGTCGGGCGATTCTCGACTTCGCTATCACCGCCAGCCCCAATCAGCACGGTGTGAACCTCAACACCGTGGGGGTCATCCTCATGATTGTCGGAGTGGTGGGCGCCATTGCGTCGCCGGCTTTCTTCGGCCTCGGCTCCGGCGGCATACGCCGGCACAACACGTTGATCGACGACGGCAACGGAAATGTCGTTCGTCGGGAGGACAGCTACCAGTAGACCCGCTCTGTCGTGCTCCGTTCCCCGGTGGACACGGGTCCCGCCCGTCGTCGTTTTCTCCGAGGGAACGAACCCTGAGCGGATCCATAACCGATCTTGCTGGAAGAGGACCCGCTGGAGACATCGCCCGCTTGCCCCATCGACCACGACTCTCCTGGTGGCCGATGGGGCCGGGCGATGTCTGCGTTGTGATCCCGAATCGAGCAGCACGAGCGCACCGATGAGGTCGTATGGCACGGCATCGAGATATGGAGAACCGCCCCATGGCGCGCCGCACTGATCAGCTTCCGCCGACGAGTCGGGTTCTCTACCGGATCGACCACCACAGTTCCCAACCGTGCGCCTCGGTCGTCGTCATCTGTCTTCTCGTCGTCCTCCTGGTTGTGGGAGCGATCCCCGGCTTTCCGTCCGGTTGGGTGATCGGCAGTGAAGTCGGTATGTCGTCGGTCACACTCGTCATGGTCTTCGTCATTCAACACACCCAGGGTCGCGAGCAGGCTGCCAGCCAACGCAAGCTCGACGAGCTTCTTCGCGCTCTGCCTGGTGCGCAGGCGCGGCTCATGATGCTCGAGGAAGCTCCCGACGCCGTCCTACGAGATGTCGTGGAAGACCAGCGAGGTCACCACGACGAGGCCATGGCTGAGGAGAACTCGTCCCTCGGTGATGACGAAGGTGGTCACGGGTAGGCCGTCCGGTCACCTTGAGTACTCACCCCGCCGGAATCGGTCGACGAGACACCGGATTCGGTCGAGTCGAATTCGACCGGCACCCGCTGTCCCGGGCGGCGCTCGCCCTCCGGGGCTTCGGCGCTCAGGACGGCTTCGTCGGCAGCGGTCAAAGGAGGCGGCGCCATGCTCCGCGGGTAGAGGTGCCGGGCTCGGACAACGTTCATCTCAGCGGCGTAGACGGCGAGCTCGGCGGCCAGGTAGAGAAACGAGATAAGGCCGAGAACGCCGCCGAAAAAACCATAGGTCTGGCTGGCATGCCTGAGCGTGTGGCCGACAAGCAGGGTCCCCGCATACTGCAGGACCGTCCACCCGATGCCACCGAGGACGGCGCCCGGAACCAGGAGCTCGGTGGCGACGGCGTTGGGGGTGAGGATCCTGAAGCCCGCCGCGTAGAGGGCGATGTTGACGGCCAAGCCGATGAGACCGGCCAGGACCTGGAACCAGACCGCACCATGGCCGATGGTGACGAGCCCGGCCAGGAAGGTCGTGAGCACCACGTCGACCCCGAGGAGGGCCACGAACGCCACACTGCGCCCGAGACGGGGCAGAAACCGGGGCCGGCTCACCACGGGCACGTCCCACACCTCGGCCATGGCCCGCTGAGCGGCCTGGCTCACGCCGAAAGATCCCCACACCAGAACGAGCAATCCGACGATGAGCCCGACCACGCTACCGGAGTGCAGAGAACGAACACCGTTCTTGCCCGAGAGCTGTTGGCCGACGATGGGGAACTGCCCCACCGCGGAATGGATGATCCGAGCCTGCAACGCCTGATCGTGGGCGAAGAAAAGACCGAGAAGGGTGGTCAGGACGAGCAAGAGGGGAAAGATCGACAAGAAGCCGTAGTAGGCGATCAGAGCGGCCAGGCTGCCGGCGGAGTCATCCCCGAATTTCTTGATCACCCCGAATATGAAAGAGGACAGCGCGTGTCGTTGCTGTATCGCATCGACGCGATGGACGACCTTCTGCATGGCGTTCACGCTGCACGTTCTACCCCAAGTGGGGGCGGGCGATGCCGGCGGCGACCCGGCCTACCGTCCGCCGCCCCGTCGGTGTCTCGGGTCCTCGATGGTGCCCGGGACCCTCGGACGGGTAGTTATCAGGCCACCCCACCGAGATCAGGAGCAGTGCCTCGAGACGCATGGAGCGCCAAACGTGAGCGTCAATACGATCACCTCAAGGAAGGTCTTGTGGACCGGGGTGACTCCGAAGATCTGGCCGAGGAGATCGCCGCCCGAACGGTGAACAAGGAACGCGCCCGGGCCCGAGAGTCAAAGGAGTCGAGCCGTACGTCGGTCACCGATATCTCCACGGGGCGCCGTGGCGGTCTGCGGTCCCACGGCGGACCCGGCGGCCGCACCGGCGATCAGCTCTACGACGAGGCCCGGCGGCGCGGGATCAAGGGCCGTTCCCGCATGTCGAAAGCGGACTTGGAGCGGGCCGTCGATCGCTGAGCCATCCAAGCCCGTCCACCATCGCCATCTGTCAGCGGCCTGTCCGACGCCGCGGTGGCGTCGGCCGGGCCGGTCATGGCGTTGGTCAGCCTGCCGAACAAACTGATCGAGCACCATTAGAGTTCCGCTCCAGTGCGACGCGCCCTGCTTCCGCAGCGGATCCGGTCGATGGGCGGCCTCCGCACGATCGGCCGAGCTCTCATCGGACCCGCTCTGTCGAGGAAAGAGGCGTCGAGCGAGGAGATCACGCCGGTCGAAGGCCTGTCCGCTCTCTCGCTCGACGCACTCACCTCGGTGGCCTACGGGCCCGAGGCGATCCTGATCGTCCTGGCCGCGGCGGGAGCGACCGCGCTGCACCTGATCCTGCCCATCACCATCGCCATCGTCGTCCTCCTGGTCGTCCTGGTGATCTCCTACCGCCAGGTCATCGACGCCTACCCGCACGGCGGCGGTGCCTACGCCGTGACCCGCGACAACTTCGGCCCCCAGGCGAGCAAGCTGGCCGGTGCCGCGCTCATCGTGGACTACACGCTGACGGTGGCGGTGTCCATCGCCGCCGGAGTGGGGGCGTTCACCTCCGCCTTTCCGTCCACCACCCATTACACGGTCGAGATATGCCTGGCGATCCTCCTCGTCATCACCGCCCTCAACCTGCGCGGCCTGGGCGAGAGCGCCCGCGCTTTTCTCGTCCCTACCTTCGTGTTCATCGTCGGGCTGTTGGCCATCATCGGCGTCGGCCTGATCCACCCTCTCGGCCTCGCCATGGCCCCCACCGGTCAGTCCCTGGTACCGACCCACGCGGCGGAGACGGTCAGCGTGTTCCTCGTCCTGAAGGCGTTCTCGGCCGGGTGCAGCGCCCTGACCGGCGTGGAGGCCATCGCCAACGGCGTTCCTCTGTTCAAGGAGCCGCGGGTGGTGCGAGCCAAGCGAACCGAGCTCCTGCTGGGCGTGATCCTGGCCACCATGCTGGTGGGGCTGGCGGTGCTGGCCCAGAGGTTCCATGTCCAGCCGAGGACGAACCAGACCGCCCTGAGCCAGATCATGGGGGAGGCGGTCGGCCGACACTGGGCCTATTACATCGTGTCGCTCACCATCACACTGGTCCTGGCACTGGCCGCCAATACCTCCTTCGGGGGCCTGCCCGTGCTGACGAGCCTGCTGTCGAGGGACAACTACCTGCCGCACCTCTTCGGGGTGCGCGACGACCGGCTCGTCTTCGGCAACGGGGTGTGGGCGCTGGCCATGTTCTCCGGAGTGCTGCTGGTGGTGGTGAACGGCAACACCAACACGTTGATCCCCCTGTTCGCCATCGGCGTGTTCACCGGCTTCACCATGGCTCAAGCCGGTCTCGTGATCCATTGGCGGCGGACGAGGGAACGGATGTGGGTGCGACGGGCCACGATCAACGGCATCGGGGCCGTCGTCACGGCCAGCGCCACCATCATCTTCCTCCTGACCAAGTTCGTCGATGGCGCCTGGGTGGTCGTGGTGGCTGTTCCCCTGTTCATCGTGCTGTTCAATCGGGTCGAGACCTATTACGGCCGCGCCCGAGAGGAGCTGGCCATCGGTGTCATTCCGTCGCTCCCCGAACGCAAGCGCACGGTGGTGGTGGTGCCGGTGACCAACGTGTCGCGGTTGACCCAGCACGCCCTGTCCGAAGCCATCTCTCTGGGCGAGGACGTCATCGCCGTGACGGTCGTTCTGGACGGAGAGTCGTCCGGTCTCCCCGAGGCGAACGTCAAAGGTGACTGGCGGGAATGGAACCCCGGGGTGGAGCTGCGGGTCCTGCACACCGACTATGCATCGATCGTCCAACCCATCGTCAAGCTCGTCGATGAGCTGCGTGCCGAGGACGACCGCCAGGTGGTGGTCCTCATACCGGTGGTCATACCCGACCGTCTGCGCTACCGGTTGCTCCACAATCAGATCGATCTGGCGCTCGCCTCCGAGCTTCGCCGCCGACCCGATGTCGTGGTGGCCCGGGTCCCCATGCCGATCCATCGGGCCGAAGCCGAGCGTGAACCGGAGGCCCGGGACGAAAACGGCCAGGACGAGCAGGTCGAGCGGCCCGCGCCGCGGTGAGAGAGCGGCCCCTTACCGGGCTTCGACGATGAGGCCTTCGAAGCGTCGGAGCCGGAGAGCGCCCGACACCGATTCCCCGTCACGTCCCCGATCGGTGGCCATGAGGATGTGACCCTCGATCCCGTCGAGCACGGCCTCGTCATCGCTCAGGTTGAGCGCCACCACGACCCCGGTACCCCGGCGCCAGGCCCACACTCCGTCGGGCGCCGCCATGCAGCGGTAGGAACCGGTCTGCAGGTCGGACGTGTGTCTGCGCAGCGCGATCAGATCGCGCACGAGGGTGAGGGTGGAGCCCGGATCGGACCGTTGGTCCTCGACGTTGCACTGCGTGGTATCGCCCAACGGGAGCCAAGGTCGGACACCGGGCTCGGTGAAGCCCCCGCCCACCTCGGGTCGCCAGGGCATGGGCGTGCGCATGGCGTCGCGCCCGGCGTAGGCGGGGAAGTAGGCGACGCCGAGCGGGTCGCGCATGTCCTCGTGGGCCACGGCCACGTCGCCGAGACCGATCTCGTCGCCCTGGTACAGCACGGGCGTTCCCCGCAGGCCGAGCAACATGAGCAGCGCCGTCCGGATCTTGGCTGGATCGTTGTCCGCCCATCGCGATGCCATCCGCGACATGTCGTGATTCGAACCGGTCCATGCCGGCCATGCCCCCGGTGGAAACAGGGCCTCGGCGTCCTCCACGACACGTCGCATGGCGTCGGCGTCGAAGGGGGAGGTGATGAAGGGGAAGTTGAAGGCGAGGTGGAGCTCGTCGGCACCGTCGCCGTAGTAGGCGGCCAGGGCATCGACCTTCACGGGGGTCTCCCCGATGAGGACCGGCGGCGGATCGTAGGAGTCGGTCAGCTTTCTCCAGCGCCGGATGACGTCATGGACCTCGGGTCGGTTTCCGTTGTAGACCGGTCGTTGCCCGAAGAGCTGCGCCTCGAAGTCGTCGTCCTCGGTGGCCGGGGGGTTGTCCCGTAGCTCGGCGTCCTTGATGATGATGTTGCACACGTCGATGCGGAATCCGGCCACCCCCCGGTCGATCCAGAAGCCCAGGATGTCATCGAAGGCCTCCCGGACCTCGTCGTTCCACCAGTTGAGATCCGGCTGCTCGGACAGATGGTTGTGGAGGTAGAACTGCCCCGTGGCCGGGTCGAGCGTCCAGGCCGGACCTCCGAAACTGCTCACCCAGTTGTTGGGGGGCGCGCCATCGGATCCCGGATCGGCCCACACGTACCAGTCACGTGTCGGCGCCGTTCTCGACGACCGGGAATCGACGAACCACCGGTGCTCGACGCTCGTGTGGTTGGGGACCAGGTCGACCAGAACCCGTATGCCACGCCCGGCGGCGTCGTCGACCAGGATATCGAATTCGGCCATGGTTCCGAGATCCGGTTGCACGGCGCAGAAGTCGGCCACGTCGTAGCCCCAGTCGGCATTGGGTGACACGGTGACCGGGCTCAGCCAGATGCCGTCGACCCCCAACCACTGGAGATGGTCGAGGTGGTCGATGATCCCTTTTATGTCCCCCATGCCGTCCCCATTCGAGTCGGCGAAAGAACGGGGATAGATCTGATAGAGGACCGCTGTCATCCACCACGGCGCGCTCGGATCGATCATCCCGTCGTCGGCAACGGCCGCCAGCTGCTCACGCTGACCCAACAGACCCCTTGGGGGCCTAGCGGCTTCATCGGCGTCTTGCACTGGCTCGACGGCGGCACGTTGTTGTGCAGTCTCACGACTTGGTACTTCGTCGGACCCGAGAACCTGTCGGGCCCGTAGCTGAGGACGGTGGAGTACCCGCCGGGGAAGTTCGAGATCTTGGCCATGGCCTCGACGAAGGTCCGGCGGTCAAGATCGGGGCCGGCCGCCTTGGCGGCCGACTCGAACAGACGGATCGCCTGGCACCAGCCCTGGATCGGCCCCTGTTCCTCGATGAAGTCGTTCATGTTGCCGGGCGGGGTCTCGGGGTAGGCCTTGTGCCATATGACCCAACAACTGCGGACGCCGGGGTCGTAACCCCCGTCGGACTCGGGCCGCGAGTCGTCGATCCCGCCCAGTGTGTCCGTCGTCACGCCTTCCTGGCCGTTCAGAGCTTTCTCGTACGGGAACGGGATGAGGCCGAGCGACGATTCGATCGATTCCTCGTAATCCGACAACAGCAGCTTGGGGAAGTACTGCTGCTGGGTCTCAGCCTGCAGGAGGGGGTAGAAGGCGTTGAAAGGGACGAGGGGGATCACCGAGGTGACCTCATCGGCGCGCAGCTGTTGGACGACCAGGGGCGCTTCGCTGCTGGTGGTGGCCGAGTCCGAGGGGTCGGCGGCGATGGTCTTCACCACCGGCGTGATGCCGGCCGCCTTGAGATCGGGGAGCAGGTACTCGTTGAGAGCCTGCTGGTCGCTCGCCCGGTTACCGGCGATCACTCCCACCTTGATGCCGTGTCCGAGGCGACCGCTGCTTAGCCCCCAGGTGACGGTGGCCTTCAGGATGGCGGCGTCGTCGGGACCGGTCCACCACAGATAGGGCGAACCCTCCTGCGTGTAATTGGTCACCGTCGTCCATTGGCTGATCAGGGGGGTATGCCCCTCCTGGGTGAGGCACAGCTGGTTGTCGCCGGTCCAGGTGCCGATCCCGTCGAGCACGGCGAAGACGGGCGGATTGCCCTCGGTCCACTGCAGGCACCAGGCGCGCATAGAGGCTTCGTTGGTGGGATCGAAAGTGACGATCATCGGATTGATCGTGCGGCCGTTGATGCCACCGGCGTCGTTGATGGTCTTCACGAAGAGATCGATGGCCTTGGTCTGTTCGCTGTATTCGATATCACCGGCGAAGCCGAAATTGCTCGACAGCGCCGTCAGATTCGATACCGGGAAGACGACGTTGATGGTGTGGGCCGTCACCCCGCGGCTGCTGGTGCTCGCCTGATCGGGCGCCGTGACACCCGAGGGCGTGGTCGTCGCCGTGGCGTGTGTGGAGGTGGGCGACGAGCCTCCGGCGGCCAAGACGATGCCGATGACGACCACGATGGCCACCACCACGGCCCCCACCTGTACGCCGACGGGACGACGCCGGAACCGCCGCCACGATCGTCCCAGTGGTCCACCGCCCGCGCCGGCCATTGTTCCCCTCCTTGATCGCACCCAGATGCCGGGGCCGGGACCGAGGCGTTTGCGTCGGACCCGATGCGTCAGTCCGACGCCTGGCGTCTGTGGCGCACCAACATAGGCGCCGGCGGCGCGGCCACTGGGATTAGCGCAGGCCCTCTAGGAAACGCATCACGAGGGGGGCCACCCGTCGGCGTTCCGCCTTCGGTCGCGCCGCGTGGGCCACGGCCAGGCCGGCCTCGGTCATGGCGGCCAGAAACATCCGGGCCGTGAGGTCGCCGGACGCGATGTCGAGCTGTCCCGCCTGGGCCATGGAGTCGAGGGCGGCCGTGACGAGACCGAGGAAGTACTTCTCCTCGATCTCCTTCCACCGGGCCCAGCCGAGCGCCGCCGGCGCGTCTTCGAGGGCGATCCGGCGGAACGCCGGCTCCGTGCATTCCTCGAGGTAGATGTCCACCCCCGCCGCCATCAGGTCCCACGGATCGCTGTGGGCGGTTTCGGCGGCGATGACCTTGGCCACCAGACCTTGCTCCATGACGATGAAGGCCGCTTCGAAGAGTTCGGCTTTGTCCTGGAAGTGGTGGTAGACGGCGCCTTTGGTGACCCGCGCCGACTGGGCGATGGCGTCCATGGACGTCCGGGCGAATCCATCGGCCGCGAACCGTTCGACGGCCGCCTCCACGATGGCGGCCCGGGTCGTCTCGGCGTACTCCTGGCGTCGGCTCTTGACATCCACGGCCCTCAATCATATATTCACATACCATGAGTATCTCGACTACTAGAAGTATGAACGACGGCATGACCGGGCGCCGGACGGCGCCGACCGGCGTCGGCGACGTCGCCTACCTCGACGTCGGTGAGGGGCCGGCGGCCCTGTTCATCCACGGGGTCTTCCTGAACGCCGATCTGTGGCGGGCCCAGCTCGAGGGTCTGGCCGACATACGCCGGTGCCTGGCCGTCGACCTCCTGGCCCACGGCCACAGCGCCAGTCCGGCGCCCGGCGAGCTGACCATCGCCCTCCAGGTGGAGATGATCATCGAGTTCCTCGATGTCCTCGGGCTCGACTCGGTCGATCTCGTCGGCAATGACAGTGGTGGTGCCATCGCCCAACTCGTCGCCGTCTCGGTGCCCGAGCGGATACGGACCCTGACCCTCACCAACTGCGACACCCACGACAACTGGCCTCCGGAGGCCTTCCGTCCCATCCACGACATGGCCACCGAGGGCGTGTTGGCCGGCGCCCTGGCCGCTCTGGCCGCCGACCCGGCCACGGCCCGGGCGGCGCTGGCCTCCAGTCTCGAGGACCCTGACGTTCTGTCCGACGAGATGATCGCCGGATTCTTCGGGCCCTTCGCGGCGTCGAGCGACAGGGCCGAGGCCGTCCAGGGCTATGTCGCCGCCATGGACAACAGCGTGACCGTGGCCGTCAGAGACGACCTGGCCCGCTTCGAAGCCCCCACCCTGATCGTGTGGGGGACGGCCGACGACTTCTTCGATGTGGCCTGGGCCCGGTGGTTGGCCACCACCATCCCCGGAACCGTGCGCCTCGTGGAGCTCGAGGGGGCCAAGCTCTTCTTCCCGGTCGAGCGGGCGCCGGTGTTCAACGCCGAATTGCGGCGACTGTGGACCGACAACGATCCGGCCCCTACCCGGCCGGCAGCGTCCTGAGCTCGCCCGTCGTCACCTCCGGCGCCCGCACATCGGCGTACCAAGCCAGCAGAACGGCCACGCCGGCACCGAAGATGAGGACGTCGGTGATGCCCACCGACGACACCACCGGCCCCACGATGAGGTTGCCCAGAGCCACCGTCCCGCCGAAGCCCATGATCCACAGGGCCATGACGCGTCCCCGCACGGCGTCGGCCAGGCGGGTCTGCAGAGCCGTGTTGAGCGCCGTGATGAAGGCGAAGTAGAACGCCCCGACCACGGCCACCACGAAGTAGGCGGGCAGAGCGGCCCGCAACAGTGCGAAGGCCGTGAGCGCCAGGGCGTAGCCGATCAGACAGACCCGGACGATCATCGGCTTGGACGTCCGGGAGAACACCGTGCCGATGGAGATGGCACCGATGAGGGCACCGGTGCCGAAGCAGGCGTAGAGGAGGCCGTAATTGGCCGACTTGGGATCGATGCCCAGGTTGTGCGCCGCCACCACCGGCATCTGCCCGATGAAGGCCAACGCCAACAGCGAGAACACGAACACGGTGACCAGGCAGCGCCCCACCACCCGGTCGGCCCGGGCCGTGGTGATACCGGCCGTCAGCTCGCGCCAGCGACTGGCGTGCTGCGTCATCTGGGGCAGCCGCGGCAGCGAGACCATCATGAGGGCGGCCACCACGAAGAGATAGGTGACGGCGTTACCGGCGAAGACCCATGCCGGTCCGATGAAGTGGTAGGCCACCCCGCCGATCACCGGGCCGATGACCCGCGACGCATTCATCTGGGCCGAGTTGAGCGAGATGGCCCCGGGCAGATCCTTGCGGGTCACGAGGGCCGGGAGGATGGCCGAGTAGGCCGGACCGAACATGGCGCTTCCCACGCCGACCATGACCACCATGGCCACGAGCAGGACGTGGCTGGGCGAGGGCGTCCTCACCACCAGGGCCAGCATCAACGAGAACACCAGCTGCTCGACGGACAGCAGGATCAGGAATTTCTTGCGGTCCACCTTGTCGGCGATGAGACCACCGACCATGGCGAGCAGGAGGGCGGGACCGAGCTGGGCGAAGATGACCACTCCCACGAAAGTGCTCGAGTGGGTGATGTCGTAGGCGTAGGCGCCGAGCACGACGTTCTGCATCCAGGTGCCGATGTTGGAGGCGAAGGCGCCCAGGAAGACGGTGCGGAAGGTGCGGTGGCGCAGGGCCGAGAGGGCGGTTCCCGACCCGAGGGGCCGGTCCCCGTCGACAACCGCATCCTCGATCTCCTCGATCGACGGGGCCCGGAGCTCTGCCTCTCTCTCCGGACCGGACGCCACCCCTGCATGGTAGGGGAGGTCGAGAGGAGCCCTAGAGGGACAGACCAGTGAGGATGGCGTCGACAGCCAGCCCGAAACGCCGGTCGACCGATTCCGGCGTGGTCCCGAGGCGGCTGGCCTTCTCGGCGGCCGCCAGGCCTTGCACCTGCCACCAGGACGTGGGCCACGTCGGTGGCCTCGCCCCTCAGTTGTCCGGCGTCGATGCAACGAGCCACATGTTCGACGATGAAGATCCGCACCGAGCTACTCGCCTCCTGTTCGGACAGACGAGGGTCGAAGTCGGTGAACGGTCGCGAGAACATCACCTCGGCCAGCTCGGGGTTCTCACTCATGAATCTCCGGTAAATCTCGATAAGCCCGACGAGATCGGCCTCGGGTCACCGGAGTCGACGAGGAACCGAGGTACCGGCGCAGCAGCCGGAATCCCTCGAAGAACACCTCGCGCACCAGACCCCACTTGTCGCCGAAGAGCTCATAGACCGCAGGCGTCGATGTTTTCGCTTCCCGGGCGATGCCTCTGGCCGTGAAGCCGGCGACACCCTGCTCGGCCAGCAGTCCGACGNNCGTAGCGGACTGGTCGTGCAGCAAGTTACTCAGTCCCCGCGCGAGGTTGGCGCCGCCGCTCGTGCGGGTGGGGACCCGAATATCGGGTCACGAGCCTCTGGCCCCGGCCCTCTGACCCACAGCCCCGGGCCGGTCGGCCGGCCCGAGAGTCCGAGAGAGGCGGGGGACAGAGGTGTGGGCCCGGGCTGATCGGGGCCGACGGCCTCAGTGCCGATGGGGGGCGTCGAAGGCGGCCGGGAAGGCGTCGGGGTCGGCCAGGCGGCGGCCGACCGAGATGAGCAGGACTCCCACCTGGCGGGCCAAGGCCCCACGGGCGGGCCGGTGCGACGCGCTGGACTCAGGGTCGCGGGCAAGGGCCCGCCGCCGGCCGTCGGCGGCGCACTCGAGGTCTTTGATGTGCTCGGCGGCCATCTGCTCGGTGAGCCAGGGGTTCATACTCATGTCTTCATTATAGGTTCAGTTGTTGACATTTTCAAGAATATAGCAATATAGTTATTGGACTATGCCACTTATCCATACCGATCTTCCCAGTTCCCACGGCCCCCGGGTCTCGGTGCGGGCGTCGGTCGCCATAGAGATCGAGTGGGTCTTGCTCTCGGCCGAGCGGCAGGACTTCCGCCAGAGCCACGCTCCGGTGACGGCGATCTACGAACGGGACCCCGGCCTGCTCGAGAGGGCGCACGCCTTCTGGGGCCCGCAGGAGGCGATGAGCTGTGGGGGCTTCCTGGAGCTGATCGTGGTGGCGCACCACGGTGGGCTGCTCTTCTCGACCGACGCCGACCAGTTGCTCGAACGCCTCGACGACCTGTGCGCCACGGTTCCGGTGGAGCGCGGCGATCTCCCGTTGCATTCGGAGAACGAAGAGGATCGCGCCGCCGTCGTGCTCCGGCTCAGCCGGTTGCGGGAATCGTCGGAACTGCGACACCGATATGTCACCCTCGTGCGCGACACCTGGAATGCCATGCGTGACGAGTGGGAACTCTCGGGGCAAGGAGCGGTGGAGGTGGCCATGGCCGCCCGGCGCGAGGTCCAGGCGAAGGGGGCCGACTGGCACGAGGTCATCCGGAGCGAATGCGACTTCGGGGACATAATCGACCGGACCGTGGCCGCCGTGGGGCCGGACGCCGAGGTTGTCGTGGTCCCCGCCTACTTCACCCACAAAGGTCTCCTGGTCGACCTGCCCGGAGTGGTGGTGGTGGGGGTGCGGACCGATACCACCGGCGCGCAGGCCCGGGCCCGTACCGAGGCGCTGGCCCATCGGCTGAAGGCGATCTCGGATCCCACGCGCCTGGCCATACTGGATGCGCTGCGCACGGGCCCCCGCACGGCCACCGAGATCGCCGCCGCCTTTTCCCTGGCTCAGCCCACTGTCAGCAACCACGTGAAGCTTCTACGCGAGGCCGGCCTCGTCAGTGAGAGGCGTGACGGCACGCGGCGAAATCTGGTCGTGCGCCACGACGAGGTCGAGCAGCTGATCACGAACCTGCACGATGTGCTCGGAGACCGGACAGCCCATGTCCACGGGATCTCCGACGGCGCACCGGCCGGGGTTCCGGTCGGATAACTGCGGCGACTTCTGGTCTCAGGAGGCGACGTCTGAACGCGACATCTCAGAGAGTGCGCACCGCCCTCCAGCAGATGCAGCGCATGGGCAGCTCGATCTCTGACCTGCCGGCGAGGGCGGGATGGTCGTGCACGGCGTCGACCAGACCACCGCGCAGGCGGTTTCGTTCGGCCTCGGGCAGCACGATGAACCCGCTGTAGGTGCAGGCCAGCTCGATGAGATGCTCGGGAGTCACCGTCAACGACCACCGCATGATGTGCGCCTCGGGCACCGAGAATGGCGCCTCGGGGGCCAGGCCCATGACCCGGCGGTGGCGGAGGGGGATTCTCGTCGGCGGGCGGTTGCGCCCGTCGTACGCCGGACAGGAGCTCGGCCAACCACGGTTGGGACCGGTCGGGCCCGCTCCACAGGAGCCCGAGCACCCCGCCCGGACGCAGCACCCGCGCCACCTCGACCGAGGCGCGCTCGGCGTCCACCCAGTGCCACATTGACGACCCCACCACGGCGTCGAAGCCTCCGCCGCGCAAGGGAAGTTCCTCGGCCCGGGCCGACACCACGGTGGCGAGCGGGACCCGGGTGGCGAGCACGGCCGCCATCCGCCGGTCGGGCTCGGCGGCGACGACGTGTCGGGCGCGGCCCACGAGCAGCCGGGTGAGGGCGCCCGTGCCCGCCCCGATGTCGACGGCGGCCTCGGGCTGGGGGGGAAGGATCCACTCGAGTGCCTCCACCGGAGGGCCGGGACGGAAGCGGTCGTAGTCCTCGGCGATAGTCCCGAAGGAGAGGGCCCGGGTGCAACGGTCGGAAGCGGTCATCAGCCGGCGCGTCGCTCCCTGAAGGTACGGCGGTAGCCCTGGGGACTTGTGTGCAGGAGCCGGCCGAAGTGCTTGCGGAGGTTGGCGGCCGTGCAGAAGCCGCTGCGGCCCGCCACCACGTCGATGGGCAGATCACTCGTCTCGAGGAGTCGCTGGGCCAGTTGGACGCGCTGGCGCAGCAGCCACTGGTAGGGCGTGGTGCCGGTGCTGGCCCGGAAGCGACGGGCGAAGGTCCGTGGGCTCATGGCGCAGCGTCCGGCCAGGTCGTCGACGGTGACCGGTTCGTCCAGATGCTCTTGCAACCAGGTCACGGTGTCGGCGAACAGGTTGAAGCTGTCGAGGACGGGCATGGGAACCTCGATGTACTGGGCCTGGCCCCCGTCGCGCTGGGGCGGGACCACCATCTGCCGGGCCAGCTGGGTGGCGATCTCGGTGCCGTGATCCCGGCGGACGATGTGCAGACACAGGTCGATGCTGGCGGCACTTCCGGCCGACGTGAGGATGTCACCTTCGTCGACGTAGAGGAGCCCGGGGTCGACCGACACCTTCGGATAACGGCGGGCCAGGTCGTCGCACTCGGCCCAGTGGGTGGTGGCCCGGCATCCGTCGAGAAGTCCGGCCCGGGCGAGGATGAAGGCCCCGGTGCACAGAGAGACGATGCGCTGTCCCCGCGCGTGGGCCGCCCGGAGCGCGTCGACGACCTCGTCGGGCACCTTCTCGGGTTGGTCGGTCGGCGTCACGATCACGGTGTCGACCCGGGCCACCCGGTCCAGCCCGTCGGGGACCTGCAGGTGGAGCCCGCCTTCCGCCGTCACCGTTCCCGGGGTGACGCCGCACACGAACAGGCGGTACCAGGCGACGCCGAAGAGAGTCGACCAGTCGGTGCCGAAGACATCGTGGGCGACACCGAACTCGAACAGGCTGAGGCCGTCGCAGACGACCACGGCCACTGTCGATCTGGCAGGTTTGTCGCGCACCATGTCAATGATGCCACTTTCGCCCGGCCCGGACCTGGCGCACCATGGGAGCTGACCTCGAAAAGGAAGCAGGTTCACGATGCTTGTGATCCGAGACCCCAGTCATCCGCCACGCCTGCTCGCCCGGCCGTGCCGGCCGTGGGATCTGCTGGCGGCCNNAGCGGCCCGCCTGCTCGCCTCCTCCCTGGATCGGCGTCTGGCTTCCGGTCAGGCACCCGAGACCAACCGGCTCCTGGCCACCCGGGCCCAGACCCTCGTCCGACCCGTTGAACGTGAGGCGTCGGCCCGCAACTGGCAGCACCTCGTGGCGGTGAGCCGGTGCCCGCCGGCGCCACGCATCCGGCGCGTGCCGCTGTGCCGAGATCGCATCATGGCGGCCGAGCCGGTCGTGCGCGCCATGGTGGTGGCCCTCGTGGCACCGCTCCCGGTGCCGGCGCGCGGCGTGGCCATGGCCAACGTGCTTCTGCGCGACGGGGCTGGACCGCTGTACAACCGGCTCAGCCCCTCTGACCTTTTCACCAGACTGCGTGAGACGACGCGGCAGCTCGATCCCTTGGCATCCCTGGTGCCGGCGAGGCTGTCCTAAAGGACGTGACGTGTCCTCACACCGGTTCGCCGGCGAGGAGAAGCTCGACGTCGATGTTGCCCCTGGTGGCGTTGGAATACGGACAGACCTCATGGGCTCCCCGCACGAGCTCGGCCGCCGTCTGGCGATCGGCGACCGACGGGAGCGACACGTCGAGGGTCACCGAGAGCCGGAAACCACCGTCACCGGTGGGCGTCAGGCTGACGGCCGAGTCGATGGTGACCTCGCCGGCCTCCAGCTGACGGCGGCGGGCGACGGCGCCGAGGGCGCTCTCGAAGCAGGCGGCNNCCTCGAGCTCGCCGTCGGTCGTCCCGCCGTGCCCTTCGCGTCCGCCGGTGACGTGGGCATGTGCGGTGTAGAGAACCTTGGCCATGGCTGCTCCTCTCTGTCTGTCACCCCCGAGACTGAGGGCCACCCCCGAGACTAAGGGGCGTCGAGGGTGGCCAGATCAGCGAGGGCGACGTCGTCGAGGACCAGGTCACCGGCGCCCAGGTTCTCCTCCAGGTGTGACAGCGACGACGTGCCCGGGATCAACAGCACCGAGGGCGCCTGGGTCAGCAACCAGGCCAGCGCCACCTNNGAGCAGGGGGGCGTCGAGGACGGGGTTCTCGGGGAAGAAGGCTGATCCGAGCGGGAAGAACGGGACGAAGGGCACCCCGTCGTCCCGGCAGGCGTCGAACAGGGGCTGATCGGTCCGGCTGGTCAGGTTGTAGGCGTTCTGGACACAGGCCACCTCTATCTGGGACCGGGCGGTGAGGTAGTCGTCGAGGGTGATGTTGCTGAGCCCGACCCCTCCGATGAGGCCTTCGTCGCGCAGTGCCGCCATGGCCGAGAGCTGCTCGGCCAACGGCACGTCGGACCCGGGGACGCGACGGAGATTGACGACGGGTACCTGGTCCAGTTCCAGGCTGCGGAGGTTGGCTTCGACCCCGGCGCGCAGCTCCTCGGGACGCTGCGCCGGGAGCCACCCGGCCTGGTCGTCGCGGACGGCGCCGACCTTGGACACGAACACCAATCCCTCCGGATAGGGATGGAGGGCGGCGTGGATCAATTCGTTGGCCACGTCGGGGCCGTAGANNCCGTAGAACTGGGCCGTGTCGATGTGGTCGACGCCCGCTTCGACGGCCCGGCGAAGCACGGCCACGGCCCCGGCCCGGTCGGCCGGGGGTCCGAAAACACCGGGTCCGGGGAGTTGCATGGCTCCGAACCCGACCCGGTGGACGGGACGGCCGGCAAGGAGGACGGTGGCGCGGGGCACGGCCCATACTGGCCCCTCGACGGCTCACTCGGCCAAAGGGCCTCCGGCGTAGAAGGCCACGACGGTGTCGCCCACGGCCCCGGCATGGGTGAACACCCCCAGATGGCTGGCCCCGGGAATCTCGACGAAGCGGGATCCGCGAATCGTGTCCGCCGCCTGGCGGGCCCGCGCCGGCGGGGAGTCGACGTCGTGTTCGAAGCTCAGCACCAGACACGGCATCGACAATGACGACCAACGCCGGGTCCGTTCGACGTCTGTGGACCAGGCCAGAGCGGCCTCGTACTGCCCGAGCCGACCGGGATTTCGCCACGGCTCGAGCCCGCCGATCAGGCTCAGCCAGAGGTCGACGATCTCGTCCTGCTGTAACTCATGGTTCGGCAGGTAGCGCATGGTCTCGACGGCGTTGAACAACGGGGGCAGCTCCGAGTCCNNCGCTCGACGGTGGTGATGGCCTTCTCCCACGACGTCCCCACGTTGCAGCTGCCGATGAAGACAGCCGCCTGCACGCGTTCGGGGTGCCGGAACGCCAGTGTCTCGGCGATCCATCCCCCCATCGAGTACCCGGCGATGCGCACCCTCGCCAGGCCAAGATGGTCGAGCAGCCCCACGGTGTCGTTCACCATCTCGTCGATCGTGTAGGGCGCCGCAGGAGATGACGACGGGGCCACTCCCCGGTTGTCGAAGGTCACCGCCTGATACCCGGCGGCCGTGAGTGCCGGCACCATGCCGAGCTGCCAGGAGGCGGCGGGCTGACTGAGCCCACAGACAAGGACGACGGGGTCGCCGGCGGACGGCCCCGATACGTCGTAGGCGATCGTCACACCCGAAAGTTCGACCTCTGGCATCGGTGCATCATGGCCCGCCGGACAGAAGCTCGCCGAGAAGGGCGCCCGACACGTTGCGGCCCGTCACCACCACGGCGGTCGGACCGGACCCCGGTGCGAGACGGCCGCACAGCAGAGCGGCGACGGCCACCGCTCCCGATGGCTCGACCACCAACCCGTGGTCGAAGGCGAGAAATCTGACTGCTCTCTTGATCGACTCCTCGTCGACCCCGGCGATCTGCTCGACTCCGTGGGCGATCAGAGGGATCGTCACCGCCCCCGGTTCGATGTTGCCGGCCAGGCCGTCGGCCAACGTGGCGCCGATGGGCACGGCCACGACCCGGCCGGCGGTGACCGACGCGCTCACCGCCGGCGATGCGTCGGTCTCGACACCGCGCACGCCGACGCCAGATCGGTGGGCGGCGGCCAGGGCCAGGCCGGCCAGCAATCCACCCCCGCCGATGGGGGCAATGATCGTCGTCAGGCCGGGGATCTGGTCGAAGAGCTCGAGGGCGATGGTTCCCTGTCCGGCGATGACGTCGGGGTCGTTGTAGGCCGACACGAACCGGGCCCCACCGGCGGCGGCCAGGACCAGGGCGTGGGTCTCGGCCTCGTCGTAGGTCGAGCCGTGACGCACGATCTCGACGTCGAAGTCCTCGAGGGCGCTGCGCTTGGCCGTCGACGCGTTCTCGGGAATGACGACGATGGCCCTGGCGCCGAAGACGCGGGCGGCGAAGGCCACGCCGAGGCCGTGGTTGCCCGCCGACGCCGTGACGACGGGCCGGTCGGGATCCTCGGCCAGGGCGCCGGCCACGGCCACCAGTGCCCCCCGTACTTTGAAGGATCCGGTGGGCTGGAGGGTCTCGAGCTTGAGCCAGACGTCGGCCCCGAGGAGGGGACTGGCCACCACCGGCGTGACGCGCAGATGGCGGGCGACGACGACGGCGGCCCGCAGGACGGCGTCGGGCCCCGGCTCTTGGACCGGACGGACAGTCACAGACGGCGCACGCTTACGTCGTGGTCGGGGGCGCTTTGGGTAGCGAGTAGCGCTTGAAGAATTGCCACATCGCCTGGTCGGCGTGCACGAGGTCCATCCCTCGGCCCACGGCCCCACCGGTGTTGATGGACGACCCCGGCCACACATGACCTGATCCGGTGAAGCGCCAGAGGGCCACTTCGGCGCCCGATCGGCAATGCGTATAGGTCACCAACGTGGCCGTTTGCCCGGCCGAGGTGGATCCGGTGGCGCCCACGATGGTCTTGGCCTTATGGGGTGTGGTGCTGCATCCGTCGGCCTTCACCCACTGGTTAAGCCCCTCCTGCACCGACAGGATGAGTTTGGGGTTCTTGTTGGGGGACCCTTTGAAGGCGACGATCGGATCGTTGACACTGTGGAATTCCATGGTCGGCACGGCCCGGGTGGGATGGATGGTGGGTATCTCGACCTGCCCGGAGACCGAAGCGATGGCGGCGATGTGTCGGGAGGCCTCGGCCGCCATGGCATAGGACATCATCCCGCCGCTCGACATGCCGGTGATGTAGACCCGACGCAGATCGACCGGTGTGCGGGAGGCGATGTCGGAGATGACCTTCAGCAAGAAGCCGACGTCGTTCACGTGCTTGGTGACCGGCAGTCCGCAACAGAGCCCGGCGTCCCACCCGTACTGGGCTTGCTTGGCGATGGGGTCCGGGGTCAAGACGACGGAGATCCGGGTGCCGTTGGGGTAGGCGACGAGGTAGCCATCTGTGTCGGAGGAGGTGTCCATCTGCGATTGGATCTCCTGCAGAAAACCGTTCTGGGTGTCGCCGGCCAGGTTGAGGATCAGCGGCAGCGGCTTGCCGGTGAGGGCCGCCGGGGGGACGTGCAACCGGTAGCTGCGCGACCGGTGACCGAAGCTCATGTGGAAGGTGTAGGCGTTGTAGGCGCCGCTCGAAGGAGCCAGTCGAGCCTGGGTGGCGGCGGATGCCGTGGCCCGGGCGAACAGCAGTGACGCCAGTACGGCCAACACAACGACGAGAACAGAGACGACGGGCGGGCGACGTCGGGTCTGATGGACCATGGGGGCTCCGTTCCTGGCTGTCGAGGCGACGGATCGCCAGTATCCCAGATGGACCGGGGCGACGATCGACCCCGCAGAGTCGTCCGATGACATCGGCCTAGGGCCCGATGAGGGCGGCCTTGCGTGGACCATCTCTTCGATCCCGGCCCGACCGCCTTGGCGTTGACGTTCACGGTGCCGGCCTCGACCTCGCGCACCGAGCCTGGATGCNNCGGTCTTTGGCGCTGGCCACCGCTTTCTCGCCCCTCACGTACACTGTCGGGCAATGTTCGGTCTTGGTCCGGTTCCGTGATTCATCGACACCGTGACAGCTGACGGTCTGTTCCTGAACGCGCCGGTGCACCGGACCGTCGCCGCCGGAGAGGCAATCTACGGCGCGGGGGATGTCGGGACCCACATGTACGGGGTCGTCTCCGGCGCTGTGGAGCTCCGCAAGGGCTCAGCGGTGGTCGCTTCTCTCGGACCCAATGACGTGTTCGGTGAACGCGCCCTGATCGATCTCCTTCCTCGCAACCTGACGGCGGTGGCCACGGTCGAGACCACATTGGCCGAGATTGATCGAGGACTCTTCCTGTTCCTGGTGCACGAGACGCCCACGTTCGCTCTCGGCATCATGGGCGCATTGGCCAGCCGGCTGCGCGACTACGACGAGCTCTTCGGCGGACCGGGCGCGTGACACCGCGATCCTTCAGTTCGCATCGTCACTTTTGCACGCGCACCGGCTGACGCCTACCCGACCGCCGGACACGAGACCATGCGGTCAGCACTAAGCCGAGGCCGAACAGGATCAGCCCGATCAGCAGCGGCGGCTCCGCGTCCATGCCCGTGAAGGCCAGAGAAGAGCCCGTCGCCGCGACGGCCTGAACGGCGGCACTGTGCCCGGCGGCCGTCGCTGCGTGGACCTGAGAGGTCGGTCCCGTACTGCCCGAGCTCGAAGTGGCGCCGGCGATGGGAGTCGAGCCCGTGGAGCCGGACGA
>PKWD01000253.1 GCA_003131945.1 Acidimicrobiaceae bacterium | reverse complement strand
TCTCGTCGGTGACGTGCGGGATGACCTGGACGGTCTTGCCCAGGTAGGCGCCCCGGCGCTCCTTGGCGATGACGTCGCGATAGATCTGGCCGGTGGTGGCGTTCGAGCGACGGCTCAGGTTCTCGTCGATGAAGCGCTCGTAGTGGCCGAGGTCGAGGTCGGTCTCCCCGCCGTCGTCGGTCACGAAGACCTCTCCGTGCTCGAAGGGGTTCATGGTGCCGGGATCGACGTTGATGTAGGGGTCGAGCTTGATCATGGTGACGCGGAGCCCGCGGCATTTGAGAAGTCGACCGAGAGAGGAGGCGGTGAGACCCTTGCCGAGCGACGAGGACACCCCGCCGGTGACGAAGATGTACTTGCTCACGCTCGGATTCCGCTCGGCACGTCTCTACGCTAGACGGTTGAACGGCGTCATTGGGCGAACGCCGTCGGCCGCATCACCGCCACGTGGCGTCACCGTCGAACAGAAATGAACACCGCGCGTCGCTAACGCCGCTTGCGCTTGGCGGCGGGTGCGGGCCCAGGCACGGCCTGGGCCAGGAGCTCCTCGGCGTGGCGGCGGGCGGTGGCCGAATCGGGTTGGCCCGACAGCATGCGGGCCAGTTCGACCACACGGGCCTCGGCGTCGAGGCCGACGGTCACGGCCAGGGTGCGCTCGCCGGTGACCTCCTTGTGCACGGCGATCTGATGGCCGGCGTAGGCGGCCACCTGGGCCAGATGGGTGACGACGAGAACCTGGTGGCCGGTGGCCACCTCGGCCAGGGCCCGGCCGACGGCGAGGGCCGCCTCCCCACCGATCCCGGCGTCGACCTCGTCGAACACGATGGTGGGTGGAGCGTCGGTCAGCACCAGGCGCAGCGCCAGCATGGCCCGGGCCAACTCGCCGCCCGAGGCCACCTTGGCCAGCGGTAGGACGGCCTCCCCGGGGTTGGCGCCGAGCAGGAAGGCCACCTCGTCTCCGGGGTCCTGCTCCCCCACGGTCACCTCGAGGCGGGCCCGGGCCATGGCCAGGGTGCGCAGGCGTTCCTCGACGGCCCGGGCCAGATCGGGTGCACCACGCCGGCGCGAGCGGCCGACGCCGGCCTCCACCGACGCCAGGTGGGCCTCGGCCTCGGTGATCTCGGTCTGCAGCGCGGCGGCCCGTTCCTCGACCGACTCGAGGTCCTGCACCCGCTCACGGATCTCCTCGCCGTAGGCGCGCACGCCGGCCACGCCCTCGCCGTACTTCCTCGACAGCTCGTGCAGCAGATTCCGACGGGTGCGCACCTCGGCCAGACGCTCGGGGTCGGCCTCCCAGGTGTCGACCACCTGACGGAGATCGGAGGCGACGTCGGCGGCGTCGGCCTGGATGGCGGCCAATCGGGCGGCCAGGGGAGCGAGGGGGGCGCGTCCGGCCAGCGCGCCGTGAGCGGTACCGATCAGATCGAGAGCACCGGCCGCCGGGCGCGCCGACCCGCTCTCCGGCCCGTCGCCGTCGGCATCGAGGGCGGCCAGCGCGGTACCGGCGGCATCCCGATGGGCGTCGGCCTCGGCCAGGCGCTCCTCCACGGCGGCCAGGACGTCGTCCTCGTCGGGGTCGTCGAGACCGGCGCCGTCGATCTCCGACAGCTGGTGGCGGAGCAGGTCGATCTCGCGCGCCCGGGCCCGCTCGTCTCCTCCCAGGCTGTCGAGCTCGGCCTGGAGACCTCGCAAGGCGGCCCGGGCGTCGGTGAGAGGAGTCAGGTCGATGGCGCAGAAGAGATCGAGGGACCGGCGCTGCACGGCCGGATCGAGAAGCGACTGATGGGCGTGTTGCCCGTGCAGGTCGACCAACCGCGCCCCCGCTTCGGCCAGGGCCGACACCGGCGCCATGCGTCCGTCGATCCACGCCCTCGACCGCCCTTTCACGGCTACCGCCCGAGCCAGGATCACTTCCTCGTCGTCGACGATGAACCGTCCCTCCACCAGGGCCTGGTCAGCCCCGGGGCGGACGAGCACGGGGTCGGCGCGTCCTCCCACCAACAGTTCGAGGGCCTCCACGAGCAGGGTCTTGCCGGCGCCGGTCTCCCCCGTCAACGCCGTCATGCCCGTCTCCAGGTCGAGGGTCACCTCCTCGATGACACCGAGGTCCTGCACCCGCAGTTCGACGAGCATGGTCGGTTCTGTGCCTTGGGCCGTTCAGCGGTCGGCCAGGTGGAACCTGGACCGCAGGATGGCGTGGAAATCGCTCTCGCCGAGCGACACCAGTCGGGCGTTCACCGGACCCTGGCGACAGACGACGGCGTCACCGGGTTCCAACTGGGCCACGCTCATGCCGTCGACGACGAGGATTCCCGGTCGGGGTGCGGCCACTTCGAGGCGCAACCACTGCTGCGGTTCGAGCACGATGCTGCGGTCGAAGAGCATGTGGGCCGAGATCGGTGTCACCACGATGGCCCGTAGCAACGGGCTCAGGATGGGACCCCGGGCCGACAGGTTGTAGGCCGTCGAACCGGTGGCCGTGCACACGAGCAGTCCGTCGGCCAGGTAGGTGACGAAAGGACGGCCGGCGATCGAGGCAGTGAGGCGGACGGTGTGGCCCGGCACTGTCTTCTCGACGACGGCTTCGTTGAGCACCAGGTAGGGCGAGCCGGCGTCGGAGGACGGGCGAGGACCGGCCCGTACGATCTCGACCTCGAGGGTCATGCGTTCCTCGACCTCGTAGTCACCGGTGACGAAGCGGTCGAGGGCGCGTTCGAGAGCGGGCGGTTCGACCTCGGTGAGATAGCCGAGCTGTCCCAGGTTCACCCCGAGCACGGGGATGCCGCGGCCGGCGGCCATGGCCACCGTGCGGAGCATGGTGCCGTCACCACCGAGGCTCACGGCGAGATCGACGCTGTCGCCGTCGAGCACCTTCTCGTGGCGGATGGAATCGACGACCCGGGTCACGCTGTGTCCCCTCGTCGTCAGCCATTCGCCGGCGCGTGCGGCCAACTCGGCGGCGACGGGACGTTCGGGGTGAACGACGAAGGCGACCGCCACCACGGGACTACCGGTCCCCCGACACGGTCGGCACCGCGTCGTGCGGAGTGGGGGCGTCGGGCGACGCCGCCACGGCGGCGTCGAGGGCGGCGGCCACGTCGGGCGACGCGGTGACGGCCCCCGGCGAGCCCACCCGGGCCCACAGGAGGTACTCCGCATTCCCGGCCGGGCCGAGGACGGGTGACGCCACGGCACCCATGATGGTCGCTCCGGCCGCGGTGAGGGCGGAAGCGACCTTGTCCAGGGCCGTTCGGCGCAGACCCTGGTCGCGCACCACCCCACGGCCGCGGCTCACTTCGACGTGACCGACCTCGAACTGCGGCTTGACCAGGACCACGAGGTCGGCCCCCTCGGCGGCCAGGGGGCCGGCGAGGACGGGGGCGACCGTGGTCAGGGAGATGAACGACAGGTCGGCGACGATCAGGTCGAAAGCGACGCCCTGCTCGAGGGCGGCCAGGTTGCGGATGTTCGTCCGCTCGCGCACATCGACCCGGGGATCGTGGCGCAGGCTCGGATGGAGCTGGCCGTAGCCGACGTCGACGGCCAGCACATGGGCGGCACCACGTTGCAGGAGGCAGTCGGTGAACCCACCGGTCGACGCCCCCGCGTCCAGGCAACGCCGGTCGAGGACGGCAATGGGGAAACGCTCCAAGGCGGCGTCGAGCTTGTCGCCGCCGCGCGACACGAAACGCCGGTCATCGCCGACGACGACGATGGCATCGCTCTCGGCCACCAGACGCGCCGGCTTGTCGGCCACCGAGCCGGCGACGAGGACGGCGCCCCGGGCGATGAGGTCATGGGCGTGGGCTCGTGACGGTACGAGACCTCGCCGCACCAGCTCGAGATCGAGCCGGCGGCGAACGCCGTGTCGAGTCAGCGGCGCGCCTTGGCCGCCGTCGAGGACTTCTTGGCCGCGGTGCCCGCCTTGGCCGCCGCCGTCTTCTTGGTCGGCGCCTTCTTGGCTTTGATGGCGCGCGCGCCCGTGCCCGTCGTCGTCTTCTTGGCCGCCGCGCTCTTGACCGGTGTCTTCCTGGCTGTCGTCTTCTTGGCCGGGGCTTTCTTGGCCGTGGTGGTCCGGGCGGCGCTGCGGTTGGTCGTGCGTCCGCGACCGGGTCCGCGTTTGGTGGCCTTACGAGCGGCGGATTCGGCCTTGTCCAGCATCTCGCTCACGCGATGGGCCAGATCGTCCATATTGGTGATCCCCAGATCGGCCAGTTGGGTCTTGACCTCCCCACGGACAGTCGACAGCAACGTGTCGGAACGTTCGCGGCTCGTCTTCACCAGGTCCTCGACCCAGTCCTGGGCGCGGGTGGTCTCCACCTCGCCGGCCTGGATCAGCTCGTGCACGAGCTCTTCAGCACGGGCGCGGGTGATCTGGGTCAGCGCCAGTCCTGCTTCGAGATATCGCTTGAGACCGTCATTGGGGGGCATGACGGCCACGCTACGACGCTCCCCGCCGGGCTTCAAGAGCGCGCGCCGCGGCGCGTCGGGCCTATGAGGCCAGGTACCGATCGACGACGGCGGCGATATCGGGGGCGTCGATGGCGGGCTCGACCTCGGTCACCGTGTCCTGCTTTGCCGTGACACCGGACCGCACCAGAGCGAAGGGGACACCCAGGCGGCGAGCCAGCAGTCCGTCGGTCGAAGGCCTGTCGCCCACCACCATCGAGGCATCGGGTGCCCGCTTCCCGAGGAGGGCCACGATGGGTTCGTGCGGCTTGCCCGCCACCACCGGTGTGACCTGTGCGGCGGTGACCACCGCCGCCAGCAAGGCCCCGGCTCCGGGGAGCAGCCGTCCGGGCGCCGGGTAGGTGGCGTCGTCGTTCGTGCCCACCAGCCGGGCCCCGCCCCGTACGGCGGTGACGGCGGTGGCGAGCATGTCGTAGGTGAAGTCCCGGGTGAGCCCGACCACCACGGCGTCGGCCGGCCCTTCGCCGACCACGGTTACCCCCCTGTCGGCCAAGGCCTCGGTCACCCCGCCGCTGGCACAGACCACGGCGGTGGAGCCCTCTTCCAGCAGTGACGCCGCCGCCTGGGCCGAGGTCACCAGGTCCTCGGGCGCCGCCGGTACGCCCACCGTGGCCAACTGGTCCACCAGCTCGGCCAGAGTGGGGAGGGCGTTGTTGGTGGCGAAGAGGACGCGTAGACCGGCGTCGCGCAGCCGGGCCACGGCGTCGGCCGACCCGGGGATCGGTTGCTGAGCCAGCCAGATGACGCCGTCGAGGTCGATCACCCACGTTCCGGTGCGGTCGTCACCCATGGGGCCATGTTGGCAGAGAGCCGGGCGACGACGGTCATGATCCGAAAGTGAGTTGCTCGGGCGGCGGTTGCTCGGGCGGGGCGTCGGACATCGTTCTTTGCCGCCCCGGCCGGCCGTCGTCGGCGCCCGGCGCCGGGTGCCATTGGCGCGGGGTCGACCCGGCGGGCCGCAGACGGGCCACGGTCCGGGTCACACGCCCGATGATCTCGTCCTGGGGGGCCTTCGGCAGATAGGCACCGCGGTAGCGACGGGTGAGGGTGTCGGCCAGCTCCGGTCGCTTGGTGCGCAGATCGGACAGGAAATGCTCCTTCACCCCCGGTCGCAGGTGCAGGACGAGGGGAGACACCGACACGGCACCGGCGTCGAGACAGGCGGCGATCACCTCTTGCAGCTGCGCCGGCGAGTCCGACCATCCGGGGATGATGGGGGCGATGAGGACGCCGGTGGGTATGCCGGCCTCGTTCAGCCGGCGCACGGCTTCGATCCGCTGACGCGGATGCGGTGTGCCCGGTTCGGTCGCTTTCCACACCTCGGGATCGAGGGTGCCGATCGAGAAATTGCAGCGCACATCGGCGCCGCGGGCGGCGTCCACCAGGAGCTCGAGGTCGCGCAGGATGAGAGTCGACTTCGTGAGGATGCTGAACGGGTTCCCCACCTCGGCCAGGGCCCCGATGATGCCGCGCGTGAGGTGGTACTTCCCCTCCGCCCGTTGATAGGGATCGGTGTTGGTGCCCATGGCGATGATGTCGCCGCTCCAACGCTTCGATCGCACCTCGGCCCGCACCCGTTCGACGGCGTTGATCTTCACCACCAGCGTGCGCTCGAAGTCCTCGCCTATCCCGAGCCCGAGGTACTCGTGGGTGGGACGGGCGAAGCAGTAGGTGCAGGCGTGGCTGCACCCCCGGTAGGCGTTGATGGTGTGACGGAAGGGAACCCGTGACTGCTCGGGGACGGTGGTGATGATGCGCTTGGCGTTGACGTGCAGGAATTCGAGACCCTGGTAGGCGCCGATGCCCACATGGCGGTGGACGATCTCCTCGTCGGCGAAGAGGGCCGACTGACCACCGTCGTCCTCGGCCAACCGCCAGCGGAATTCGGTGGATCCGCGCATGGCCGCACTATAGCGAACATCTGTTCGATACCATCGGTGATCTATTCGCAAATGGTATTGCCGATCAGGAGCGGAACCAGCCGACCGCGCCCCCCCGTTGCCTCACCACCGAATCCACGGTGACGGCGGCCAGGAGCACGAGAGCGAAGGAGATGTCGGTCCCCGCGGCGCCGATCCCGAGGAGCCCGAGCCCGTTGTAGACGGCGCCGATGACGACCCCACCGATGAGGGGATGGATGGCCTTGCCCCGTCCACCGAAGAGACTCGTCCCGCCGATGACGGCGGCGGCCACGGCGTACAGGACGTAGGTGCCGCCGTCGAAACCGACCGAGATCGAACCGAGGCGCGACTCGTAGGCGATCCCGGCCAGGCCGGCGGTGAGCCCCGAGAGGCCGAAGGCGAGCGTGCGGATCCAGGCCACGTTGATGCCGGCCCGGCGGGCCGCTTCGGGACTGGCTCCGATGGCGTAGATGTAGCGGCCCGTGCGGGTCCGGCCGAGCAATACGGTCCACCCCAGGATGACGGCCAGTATGAACGGGACCACCCAGGGAACGCCGCGCAGCGGAACCAGCAACCCTCGATTGAGATTGCAGACGATGACGAGAACGGCCCCGGCGGCCGCCGTCACAACCACCTTGAGGATGGTGATGCTGAGAGGGGGAGCGCTGAGCCCGCGCGAGCGCCGCCGCTGGGTCTGGGCGATGGAGACGATGGCGAACAACGTCACGAACACGACGAGGACGATCCAGCCGGCCAGCGGCGTCATGTTGCCGTTGACGAGGTTGTAGACGACCTTGTTGGTGATGGAGAGCACACCGCCGGTGGCGCCGCGGTCGATGTCGAAGATCCAGATCAGCACGCCCGAAAAACCGAGGAGGCCGGCCAGGGTCACGACGAACGAGGGCAGATGGAGCCGGGTGATGAGAGTGCCCTGGAACAAGCCGAGGGCCGTGCTCGCCGCCACACCCACGATCACCCCGGCCCACCACGGCCAGTTGTAGGGCGGGGCGATCAGAGCGGCGACGACGGCCCCTCCCACGGCGGCCGTGAATCCGACCGAGAGGTCGATCTCGCTCAACAGCAGGGCGAACATCTCGGCCGCGCCGAGCAGGATGAAAAAGGACGACTGGCCGATGAGGTTGACCAGGTTGAGCGGGCCGAGGAAGTGGGAGTTCTGGACCTGGAAGATCACGACGATGAGGACGAGGCCGGCCAGGATGGGCAGGGCGCCACTCTCGCCGCCCTTGATGCGCAGCCACCAGGCGCTCAGGTACTGGCCGAGCGACTGAGCCAGAACCTCAGGGGCCAGGGCGATCACATCCGGTGTCGATTCGGAGAACGCCTCGGTGCCCGACCCGGCTTCGTCGGAGTGCTCTGTTCCTGATGGCATCTCGTCAGTTCCGTTCAGGCGATTCAGTGGGTTCCGGCTGAGGCTGTTCGTCGGATCCGTCATCGTCAGAGTGACGTGTCGAACGGCCGGTCGTCATGTAGTCGACCACCACCTGAGGATCGAAATCAGAGACGGGGCCGGTGGCCACCATCTGGCCGAGATAGAGAATGGCCACCCGGTCGGCCACCTTGAAGACGTCGTTGAAATTGTGCGAGATCATGAGCACGGCCACGCCCTCGCCCGAAAGCCGCTTGATGAGGTCGAGCACCATCTTCGTCTGCGCCACGCCGAGTGCCGCCGTGGGCTCGTCCATGATGACGAGCTTGGCGTGGGACATCACGGCCTTGGCCACCGCCACCGACTGGCGTTGCCCACCGGAGAGTGACGCCACCGGCTGACGGATCGAGCGCACGGTGGTGACCGAGAGATCCTTGAGCGTCTTGCGGGCGGCGATCTCCATGGTCGATTCGTCCAAGAACCCGCGGCGCCGCGCCTCGTGGCCGAGGAACATGTTCTGGACGATGTCAAGGTTGTCGCACAGGGCCAGGTCCTGGTAGATCGTCGTGATCCCCAGTTCCTCGGCTTCCTTCGGGCCACGCGGATGGATGGGCCGGCCCAGCCACAGGACCTGCCCCTCGTCAGGTCCCCACAGACCGGCGATGGTCTTCACCAGCACCGACTTGCCGGCGCCGTTGTCGCCGGCCAGGGCCGTCACCTGGGCGGCCGGGACGTCGAGATCGACGCCCGTGAGGGCATGGACGGCCCCGAAGGTCTTGCTCACCCCCCGCAACTGCAGCAGCGGCTCCCCGGCCGTTACCGAATCCCCCTGCGCGCTCACTTCCGTCGCCTCCTAGCGCTCGGCCCGCTCCTCCCGCCGGTGCGGGAGGAGCGGACCTGCTCGGACGATGCTCGACTGCGGTGAAGACTTGAAAACGGGCTCGCCGCGGTTACGAGGTGATTCCCGCTGACGTGCAGTCCGCCGCGAACGCGCCGGCGCAGAGCTGGGATGCCGGTACGAAGTTGTCCTTGATGATGGTGGCGTTCATGTTGCTCGGCGTGACCCACTCCGGCGTCAGCAGGATCGAGGGCACCGAGGTGTTGGAACCGGTGTCCTCGGTGGTGCCGTTGACCAGCCCCGACGGAGGGGTCTTGCCCGCCCTCAGGTACAGGGCGAGGGCGGCGGCGGCTTGAGCTTCGAGGTAGATGGGCTTGTACACCGTCCCGCACTGGTAGCCGGAGAGGACGTTCTGCAGGCCGACGAGGGTGGCGTCCTGCCCCGTGGTGGGGAACGTCTTCGCCGCGATGTGCAGCGTCTGGAGGTAGGTGATGATGGGGGCGCCCGTCTCGTCGTTGGGGATCACCGCCGCGTTGATGGTCGGATGGGCGGTGTAGGCCTCCTGGAACTCGGTCTCCGCCGTCGGCGGGTCCCAGGTTCCGGCCGTGTTCACCACGTCGGTCCATTTGCCCGAGCTGAAGTACGGCTTCAGCACGGCGTCGTAGCCCTGGGCGAAGAGGGTGGCGTTGTTGTCGGTGGCGGCGCCGTGCATGACGACGACCTGAGGCTTGGCCACCTTCCAACTGGCGATGCAGCTCACCAGTCCCTGGCCGATCATCTTGCCCACCTCGACGTTGTTGAAGCTGACGTAGTACGCACGACTACCGCTCAGGGTCAGGCGGTCGTAGTCGATCACGGCCACGCCGTGAGCCTTGGCATAGGTCTCGATCTGGGCGCCCACACCGGAGTCGAGCGGGTCCATCATGAGCACCGTCGCCCCATTGGTGATGTCGGTCTGAGCGTCGGTCAGCTCGGTGGCGTCACTACCCAACGCGTTCTGAACCACGAAGTCCGATGAGGACAGGCCGGCCGTCTGGAGCGCCTTGGTGATGTCGGGCGCATCGAACTCCACGTAGCGCGTCGAGCTGACGGTGTCGGGAAGGATCGCCGCCACCTTCCCCTTGCCGGACGCCACCAACGAGGTGAGCTGCTTCATGGCCGAGAAATTGCTGGTGAAGGACGTGGCCGCCAGGCTCGACGGGGACTTGGCGCCCGTCGTCGTTGTCGTCCCCGAGGAGTTGGTGGAACTGCTGCAGGCGGCAGCGACCATTCCCACCACCAAGACGAGCGACAAGAATCCCAAACGGCTCAGTTTCGTTCTACTCACGATGTGCCTCCTGGTTGGCCCCCCCCGAGGGTGGGAGATCCGCACAGCGGAGTATGTGCCCAAAGTTCCTGGTGAGCAAGCGTCGTGGCCACCAACGGGCCGCCGGCGTCCTGCCGGCCCCTTATCCGACCCGCTCGGTACCGACGGCGACGGCGCCGGAGCTGACACCGGCATCGGCCACCGCGGCCGGTGGCGGAGCCGGCTTCTTCGGAATGAGTAAGGCGCCCAGGAACCCGGCCGCAGCGATGACGGCGGCCACCAGGAAGACCCGGCTGAAGCCGTCGGTGAGGGCCCGATCGAGCGCCACCTTGGATCCGGTATAGCTGAAGGCGCTCCCGACGATGTGGGTGTGGAGAACGGCCGCCGTGCGGGCGGCGGCCAGGGTGGCGAGAGCGGCCAGGGCGATCGAGCCGCCCACCTGGCGGCTCGTGTTGAGCATCCCCGAGGCGAGCCCCGCCTCTTCGCGCGCCACCCCGGCGGTGGCGGCGAAGGCCAGGGGCGTGAAGCTGAGGCCCATGCCCAAGGTGGCGAGGACGCTCCCGCCGAGGACGTCGCCGGCGTAGGTGCCGGTCGGCGATATCAGTGACAGCCAGGCCAGACCGACGGTGGACAGGACAATGCCCACGAGCAGGGGGGGCCGGGGGCCGAAGCGGGGAACGAGCCGGGCGGCCACTTGGGCGCCGACGGCGATGGCGGCCGTCTGGGGCAGGAAGCCGACGCCGGTGATGAGGGGGCTGAAGCGCAGAACCTCCTGCATGTACAGCGACAGGAAGAGCCACATGGCGAAGATGGCTCCGCCCACGAGGAGCATCGCCAGGTTGGCTCCCGTCACCCCCCGGGACCGGAACAGCCGGAAGGGCACGAGCGGGGTGCGCGCCACCCTCGTCTCGACGACGCCGAAGACGCCCAAGAGCACCACGGCCACGGCGATGGGCACCAGGGTGGTACTCGACCCCCACGGGTGGGTGTCGGTGCCGGCGATGGCGTAGACGAAGGCCACCAGACCGCCGGTGACGGTGAGGGCCCCGACTATGTCGAGGGTCGGGCGATGGCCTTCGGCCTTGGTATCGACCAGGGCGGCGCGGGCGGCCACGATGGTGGCGATACCGATGGGCACGTTGATGTAAAAGATCCAGCGCCACGACAAAAGGTCGGTGAGCACCCCGCCGAACAGCGCCCCCGAGGCACCGCCGACGGCGGCCATGGCGCTCCAGATGCCGAGGGCCCGGGCCCGCTCGGCCGGTTGGCGGAAGGTGGTGGTGAGGATGGTCAAGGTGGCCGGGGACAGCACCGCCGCTCCGAGGCCCTGCAACGCCCGGGCGGCGATCAGCAGCCCCCCGTTGGGGGCCAGGGCGCAGATGAGGCTGGCGCCGGAGAACATGGCCAGCCCCAGGATGAAGATCTTGCGCCGGCCGAAGAGGTCGGCGGCCCGCCCACCGAGGAGGAGAAATCCCCCGAAGGTCAACGCGTAGGCGTTCACCACCCATTGCAGCTCGGTGGTCGAGAAGTGGAGATCCCGCTGCATGGCCGGGAGGGCCACGTTCACGATGGAGAGGTCGAGGACGACCATGAACTGCCCCACGCAGACGACGGCGAGGAGCAGCCACGACGGGCCCCGGGGGGTCGCCGTGGGGCCGGCCGCGGCCGACACCGACCCCCCGGGGGTGCTGTCGGTTGCCATCAGCCGATCATGCCAGGTGGTTGTGACGGCATCGGACGACGACGCCGCGCCACCGACGCCCTACGATCAGGGGATGTGCCGGCAGAGAATGTGCAGGCCATAAGCACCAGTAAACATCTCGGGGTGGTCCATCATTCCCGGGCCGGGACGACCTGGGCGCTGTGCGACGCGGCGGTCACCGCCGCCGGGGCCGTGACCGGCACCACCTCGGACCCGGTCGAGATCCAGGTGTGGGGGGCGTTCGACGCCGGGCCCGAGGACGTCCTGTGGGCGAACGGGCTCCTGCTCGCCACCCCGGCCCACTTCGGTTACATGTCGGGCGCCCTGAAGGACTTCTTCGAGCGCATCTACCAACCCTGCCTCGAGCGGACGACCGGTCTGCCCTACGGGTTGATCGTGAAGGGTGACACCGATGTCGACGGGGCCCTGGCCAGCGTGCAGAAGATCGCCACCGGGCTGCGATGGAATCTCGTGCTCCCGGCCCTGGCCGTCGTGGGTGCCATCACGGCCGCCGACCTCGAGGCGGCGGCGGAGCTCGGAGCCACACTGGCGGCCGGGATCGGCGAAGGGATCTTCTAGGCCGTCGGCCGTCGGGGCTCGAGCCCGGCGGCGCGGTACACGGCGTCGATGACGACCATGTTGGCGATGGCGTCCTCGGGACCGGTGATGACCGGCTCACCGCGCTCGACGGCGCCGACGAAGGCTTCGAGCTGGAAGTCGTAGGTGGCCCGCTTGGTGCTGTGCTCCACGTGTCTCTCGGACTTCGACTTGATGGTCAGGCGGGAGAACTTGTCGGGGGCCAATGGGTTCAAGACCCGGATCTCGCCTTCGTGGCCGACCACCCGCAACCCGATGCTCAAGATGTGCGAAGAGAGCATGGAGCAGGTGGCCGTGCCGGTGACGCCGTCGGCGAAACGGAGATCGGCCTTCATGTAGCGGTCGATCCCCGGCGACCGCAGCCGGGCCGCCGCCGCCGTGACTTCCGGTTCGGAGCCGGCCAGGTGACGGACCATGTGGATGGGATAGCAGCCGGCATCCATGGTGGCCCCGCCGGCCAGGTCGTAGGAGTAGCGGATGTCGGAGAACCGCGGCAGCGGGAAGCACAGCGAGGCTTCCAGGTACCGCAGCGGCCCGATCTCCCCGGCGCCCTCCGGGCCGCCCCGCACGATCTCCTGCATCCGGCGNNAGCACAGCGCGGCCTGGATGTGCCGCACGGTGCCGACGGTGCCCGACTCGATCAGGGCGAGGACCCGGGCGAAGAGCGGGTGGTAGCGGTAGTGGAAGGCCTCCATGAGAACGAGGCCCGAACCCTCGTGGGCGCCGGCCACGGTACGGGCCTCCTCGGCGTTGGCCGTGAAGGGCTTCTCACACAAGACGTGCTTGCCGGCGGCCATGGCCGCCATCGTCCACCGGCCGTGGAGCCCGTTGGGCAGAGGGTTGTAGATGGCGTCGATGTCGGGGTCGGTCACCAGCTGCTCGTAGCTGTCGACCACCCGCGGGATCGAGTGCTTGGTGGCGAAGTCCCGGGCCCTTGCGCTGTCGCGGGCCGCGACGGCCACCACCTCCACGCCCTCGACCCGCCGGGCCGGCCGGATAATGGCGGCCGGGGCGATGCGGGCGGCACCGAGTACGCCGATACGGAGGGGGGCCACGACGCAGCACCTTACCGATTACGAGCCGATCAGTGAGCTGGCTTACCGGACCGGTTTACCGGGCCGGTTTACTGGGCCGGTCGGACCCGGGCCTCCCAGAGACCGGTGAGCCGGATCCGGCTGAGGGCCGTGCCGGCGTCGATCAGCGTTTGGGCGAGGCGGTCGTACTCCTCCCGTGAGCCGTCGCACCAGTGGACCTCGTCGGGCTGCGTCAGCGCGACGATCCGCTCAACCCAGGCACG
>PKWD01000100.1:12249-18640 GCA_003131945.1 Acidimicrobiaceae bacterium | reverse complement strand
TCGATACCGACCAGATCATTCCGTCGGATTGGCTCAAGCGTGTCGAACGAACCGGGTTCGGCGCTGGTCTGTTCTCCGAGTGGCGCGACGACCGGAATTTCATCCTCAACCAAACCGAGTTCATCGGTGCCACCATCCTGGTAGCCGGGCCGAACTTCGGCACCGGCTCGTCGCGCGAGCACGCCGTCTGGGCGTTGATGGACTACGGCTTCGAGGTCATCATCTCCCCCCGCTTCGGTGACATCTTCCGCAACAACTGTACGAAGCAAGGCCTCCTCCCGGCACAGGTGGATCCCGACTTCGGGCGCGCCCTGCTCGACTCCGTTCTGAAAGACCCCTCGCTCGAGCTCACCGTCGACGTCGCCCGCGGGACGATCGAGGTTCCGGCGGCTGGATTGACGGGCACGTTCCCGCTCGACGAGTTCACACGCGAACGACTGTTGAACGGCTGGGACGACATCGGCCTGACGCTTCGCTATGAGTCGTCTATCGGTGAATACGAGACACACCGGGCCTCCTGGCTCCCGGTCACCACCGGCTGACCGAACGCGGGGAGGCGATTTTGTGGCTCTTCCGGCCATCGTGGTCGACGCCCGCCAGCGGGCCGAGGCCGCCGGTTTCACGCTGTCGAGCAAGCCGGAGGTGGGAGCGCTGTTGTCGTGCCTGGCGGCGACGGTACCGGCTGAGGGACGGATCCTCGAGCTCGGGACCGGAGTCGGCTCAGGCCTGTCATGGCTCGTCCACGGTCTCGGTGCGCGCACCGACGTGGAGATTGTCACCGTCGAGATCGACGACGCGCTCCAGACCCACACGCGCTCGGCACCGTGGCCGCCGTATGTCCGCTTCGAACTCGGAGACGAAGCCACCCTCATCCCCGCACTGGGCGCCTTCGACCTGATTTTCGCCGATGCGCCGGGCGGAAAGACGGTGGGCCTCGAATCGACCATCGCTGCCCTTCGTGCCGGGGGGACGCTGATAGTGGACGACATGGATGTCACCCGGCACGAGGATCCGGAGCTCCAGCAAGGGCTGACGCGGGTGCGCCAGGAGCTGATCACCGACGAGCGTCTCGTCTGTTCGGTGCTGGCCTTCTCGAGCGGCGTGATCGTGGCCGTCCGTCGTTGGTGAGTGCAGCTGACGGCCGACTCCCGTCCTCCTTTATCCTCGGGGCGCAGGGGGCTCGGCGATCCAGGCCGCCAGGCAGCGGGCCCGGGAACGAAGGGGGAACAATGCTGAAGGACTTCAAGGCATTCATCCTGCGGGGCAACGTGATCGATCTGGCCGTGGGCATCGTCATCGGCACGGCCTTCACGCTCGTGGTGACGTCGTTCGTGAAAGACCTGCTGACACCCGTGGTGTCGATCCCGGGCAAGGCGAACTTCAGCAATCTGCACTTCACCGTCAACGGCAGCCAGTTCCAGTACGGGGCATTCGTCAATGCCCTCATCGCCTTCCTGCTCGTATCGGCCGCCGTGTTCTTTGTCGTCGTCCGTCCCGTGAACGCCCTGATGGCCCGACGGCGGGCGGGCGAGGAGGCTGAACCCGGTACCCGTGACTGCCCCGAGTGCCTGAGCGAGATCCCCACCGCCGCCCGTCGGTGCTCGTTCTGCACGTCCGAGGTCCAGCCCATCGCCCCGGCCTCAACCTGAGCGACGTTGATCTCCTGCTCTACGGACCGATGTCCCCCTGGCGCTCCTCGTTGCGAGCGCGGATACGGGCCAGCCGGTTCACCGCCGCCAGATAGGCGCGGGCGGTAGCTTCGACGACGTCGGTGGAGACGCCCCGGCCGGACACCTTCAGGCCGTCGGCCTCGAGCTGCACGACAACATCTCCGAGAGCGTCGATCCCGCCGGTGACCGACGACACGTTCAGCCCGATCAGCCGGGACTCGAATCCGGTGGCGCTGCGGATGGCGCTACAGGCGGCGTCGATCATGCCGTTTCCCTCGGCCGAGGCTTCCTGCTTGTCGCCGGAACGGCTCACGACGACACGGGCCCGGGGCATGCCCACAGTGCCACCGGAGACCTCGAGGCTCTCGAGCTGGAAGCCCTCCAGGAGATCGTGTCCGAGCTCCTCGGCCACGATGGCCTCGAGGTCGGCTTCGGTGATCTCGACCTTACGGTCGGCGAACTCCTTGAAGCGGTTGAAGGCCTGGTTCAGCCCGTCACCTTGGACATGGATGCCCATCTTCTCCAGGGTATCGGCGAAGGCATGGCGTCCCGAGTGCTTGCCGAGCACGATCTGTCGACCGACCTGCCCGACGCTGGCTGCCTCGATGATCTCGTAGGTGGTGCGATCGGCCAGCACGCCGTGCTGGTGAATACCCGACTCGTGGGCGAAGGCGTTGCGTCCCACGATGGCCTTGTTGTACTGCACCGGATAGCCGGTCAGCCGGGCCACGAGGCGCGAGGCGCGGGCCAGCTCCTCGGTACGGACGGCGGTGGTCACATCGGGGAACTGGTCGGGCCGGATCCGGATGGCCATGACCACCTCTTCGAGGGCGGCGTTCCCGGCCCGTTCGCCGAGGCCGTTCACACAGACCTCGACCTGACGGGCTCCGCCTTGGACACCGGCCAGAGTGTTGGCCGTGGCCAGTCCGAGGTCGTTGTGACAGTGGGTGGACAGGACGTAGTTCCCGGCCACTTCCTTGCGGACGTGCTGGATCAGTGCCCCGAAATCCCAGGGGATGCCGTAGCCGACCGTGTCGGGGATNNCTCAGGACCTCGAGCATGAAATCGAGAGGCGTCCGGGTGGCGTCCTGGGGGCTGAACTCGACGTCCTCGGTGTGCTCGCGCGCCCGGGCCACGCCATTGCGGGTCTCGGTCAGAACCTGCGCTTCGGTCATCTTGAGCATGTGCTCCATATGCTGCGGACTGGTCGAGATGAACACGTGGATACGCGCCCGGTCGGCGTCGCGCAGCGCCTCCCAGCACCGGTCGACGTCGGACAGCTGCGTACGGGACAACCCGCAGATGGCGGGGGCAGCTGGGCCGACACCGACCGAGCGGGCGATCGCCTGCACGGCTTCGAAGTCACCTTGGCTGGCCACCGGGAATCCGGCCTCGATGTAGTCGACACCCACCCGGGCCAGCTGCTCGGCGATCTCGAGCTTCTCGGCGACGTCGAGGGAGATCCCCGGCGATTGCTCTCCGTCACGCAGGGTTGTGTCGAAGACGACAAGGTGTCCCTCGGCGGCGGCCTCTCGACCGGTCTTTGCCGCCGGCGACTTGCTCTGCGTGTTCTGCGTGCTGCCCTTCATAGCCATCGGTCCTCGCTCTTTGTCGTCCCTGCCTGTGCCACCTCGACCACCGTCACCTCGACTTCGCACCACTTCGACGCTCACCGTCACTGCCGGGCCGGCTCGTCTGTGTCGGCCCAAGAAGAAGCCCCCTGGCCTTTCGGCGCAGGGGGCGTGTCGGCGAGCGCGATGTGGCGCTCGCCGTCAAGTAAGAAGCAGGTCCGAGACGAACACATGCACACACATGATCCGCCAATGCTTACAAACAACGGCGTCCAGGTCAAGGACGGGTGCTCAGCCGATTCTCGAGTGTCGCAGAGAGTGGTGGGGCATGGGCCCCGAGAACTGCGTATCGGCCATTCTCGTCGCCACCTGGCCCATTGCTACGCTCGCCCTCGAAGATGCGGACGGGACGCCGAAGCGTGGCTCTCGACCGAGCCGGACCAGTGAGCGGAGGGGCGACAGTGCGACGGTTCGTGCGTAGGACGGTCCGCATGTTCCTTGTAACGGCCCTGCTCGGCGTCCTGATCCGGGTGGGGCGAAGCATCCTCGGCCGGCCGGACGGGGTCCCGGGGGGCGACGCCATCCGGACGGGCAGCTTCGACACCTGGCCGGCGGTCCCGAACGCCCCGGGCCGGCACCGAACCGGAGGCTGACGCCCCACCCGGCCCGTCGGTCACGACCGATCCCTTTGCCTCACCGATCGCTCCCTGGTCCGTCAGGACACCAGCGGAACTCTCCGAGGGTGCCCGTCGTCCAAGGCATGGACCGGCTCCCGCCGGCCGCAGGGGAGATGTTGCCGGGAGGAACTCATGCACTGGACCCGTACGAAGATCATCGTCGCCGTCGTGGCCACCGCTGTCGTCGTCGGCGGTGTGGCCCAAGGTCGTCACCTCATGGCCGGAAGTTCTGGGGCGTCGCCTTCGAGCACGACCGCCAGGATCCCGAACCAGTCCGTGGCCTCGCCGTCAGGCGGCTTAGTGGCGGCAGTGCCCACGACCGTTTCACCGGGAAAGGTGGCGGGGGCCGTAGCCAACGGCTCTCCGGCACCGGTGGCCCACGCCGCGTCGGGCACATCGGGAGGAACGTCGGGTAGCGCCACGAGTCTCCCCGTGGTCCCGGCGTACGCGGTGACACCCCAGGTGATCCACACCGCCACCATCGACATGCGCGTGGGTCAGCGAAGGCTGGGCTCGGTCCTGAGCACCGTCACCACTCTGGCCGCCGCCGACGGTGGCTACGTGGACAGCTCGTCGGTATCGGGCGGGACGGCACGGAGGTCCCCCGTCGCCGCCACCATGACGGCCCGCGTTCTCGACTCCGATTTCGCCAGTGCCATCTCCAGAGTGACACGCCTCGGAACGGTGGAGGACCAACAGATCAACGGCAAGGACGTCACCATCCAGGAAGCGGAGAATGCGGCGTCCATATCGGTTCTGCAGGACGAGGTCACCCTGCTCGAGAAGAAACTCGGAGAGGCCACGGACATCGGCACCTTCCTGCAGATCCAGAACCAGCTCTTTCCCGTGGAACAACAGCTGCAGAAGCTTCAGTCAGCGCAGGCCGTCCTCGACAATTCCGCCGCTCTGGCCACCATCACGGTCAACCTGACCGCACCCGGGGCGCCGGTGGCGCCGGCTCCGAAGCCCCGGCCCAACGCCGATGCCGCCGCCACAGCCTGGCGCTACCTGCATCACAACTCCTTGGCCGTCCTCGACGGGTTGGCGGTCGCCGGAGGATGGGCGCTCCCCGTTCTCATCCCCTTGGCCCTGGTGGGCTCGATCGGCTTGAGGGTGACCCGGCGGCGCCGGCACGCCATCAAGCCGGCGTGAGCGGGAGCCGACCCGCACTCACAGTGTCGTCCTGGTCAGGACCCGGCACCCCGATCGGGCCACCACCACGGCGATCCGCGGGGCCGATGTCGATGAGGTACCGACGGCCTGAACGACGACCACGAGCGCCGGGGTTTTTCTGTAGGTCGCCGTCGCCACCAGGACGACCGTGTCGGAGGGGTCGGTCGCCCGCTGGGCGGCGGTGATGCATGTACCGAACGACGGCGGCACCGTGCTGGCCGCGGAGTAGGTGCCCGCCGCGGGCGCGTTCGTAGGCCCGACGGCGGCACCCGAGGACGACAGATTGGAGGAGGGGTTACCCTGCGCCACCTTGTCTCCGGCTGCGAGCAAGGGGGCCAGGCGGCGGCTGAGCGCCCCGGGAGAGGCGATAGAGCCAAGAGCAGGGATTCCCCCGGACGTAGAAGTTGCCTTGGATCCGGACGCGGAAGCTCTCTGCGGCTCGTGGACCGCGGCGCGAGAGGCCGAGGACGCCGTCGGGGTGCTGGTGTGCGCCAATCCGAGCGAGACACCCACCGCCGCCACCAGGACGGCGACAGCGGCGGCCGCCCCGACCAGCGCCCGTTGGGGCCGTGCCCGCCGGATCGCCCTGGGCGCCCGAGACGTAACCGCTATCCCGGGCGATCCGCTCTGGTCGGCCAGGCCATCGGCGATGGCGGCTTCGACGGCCGCCGCTCTCATCGACGGCGGCACCGGCTCCACCGGGAGGCGGACGAGGGTACGGGCCTCATCGAGCATGGCCAGGCGCTTCCGACATGTGTCGCACGCTGCGATCTCCGTCTCGATGCTCTGATCGGACGCGGTGGACGTCGCCTCGTGCGGCTCACCGTCGAGGTGGGCCGATAGTTGCTCGTCGTTGAGGTGGTCATGGGTCATGGTCTTCGGAATTCCGTCCTGTTTCCTGGTTTGACGACCGGGCCCCCCGATGGGTTCCCGTCTCCGTCGTCTTGCCGTCCACGGTCTTCCGGATCGCCGGTCATCAGATCGGCCAGAGCGGCACGACCCCGGGCGATGCGCGACCGCACTGTTCCGATCGGCACGTCCAGAATGACGGCGATTTCCTCGTAGGGCAGGTCGCACACGTCGCGTAGCACCAGGGCCACTCTGTGATCGGCCGCCAGCGTGCGCAACGCCGCGTCCAGGTCGACATGGGCCGTCGCCTCCTCGGCGGGGTCCCTCCCGCTGCCGCCGAAGGCCGGGCCTACATCGCCGGCACCACCGGCAGCTGCACCGCGCCCGTGTCGGGGGCGGCCGTAGCCGGAACGGTCCCAGTCGTCGTCGACCTCACCGGGCAGGCCGACCA
>PKWD01000100.1:0-12221 GCA_003131945.1 Acidimicrobiaceae bacterium | reverse complement strand
GGCGGCGTCGACGGCGTCGGCCTCGTTCCCGAGCATGCGCCGGCACAGGGCATGCACGCGGTCGTAATGGCCGGTGAGAAGGGTCTCGAGCGCCCGGCGGTCCCCGGCACGGGCGGCGTCGAGCACATCGGGGTCATCGGGTGGCACGGAGGGGCGATCGATACCGATCCTCGAAAGGCTAAACGGCCTGTCCCGCCGCCGGTTAGACGGAGGTGATCCTGTGGATGTCCAGAATCCCGTCGGCCGCTCGGAGGCGGGCGAAGGCGTCGTCGGGGACGGAGCGGTCCGTCGAAAGAACCATGAGAGCCGTATTCGCCGCCCGCGAGGGGCCGACGGCCATCGACGATATAGAGACCCCGGCTTCGCCCAGCGCCACGCCGACTACGCCGATCATGCCCGGTCGGTCGTCGTTGCGTACGACCAGCATGTGCTCGGAGGGAGGCACTTCGACGGTGTGATCATCCACCAGAACGATTCTCGGCTCGGACCGCGTCCCCGACAGCGTGCCGGCGAGCGAATGGTCGGTGGAGCGCAGAGTGATCAGGTTGACGTAGTCGCGGGTGGTCGCCGTCGTGACCTCCCGGATCTCAAGGCCTCTCTCCTCGGCCAACTGCGGCGCGTTCACGTAGGAGACGGGCTCCTCGGTCCCCGCTGCGAACACCCCCTTCAACACGGCCAGTGTCAGGATCGCCGTCGTCGCTCCGGCCAGGCCTCCCTGGTATTCCACCTCGAGCTTGTCGGGTAGCCCGTCGTTCAGGCAGGCGAAACACCGGCCCAGCTGTTCGGCCAGGGGCAGGAACGGTCTGACCGTTTCGGAGACCTCGGTGGCGGCCACGTTGACGGCGAANNCGGCTCGGTGACGCCGCTGGCGGCCACGTTCACCGCGAACGGGACGAAGTCACCCGAGAGCGCCAACAGCACCTGCTCGGCGATGGTCACGCCGGCCTTGTCCTGGGCTTCGGCTGTCGATGCGCCGAGGTGGGGGGTGACGACGACGTTGGGCAGACCGAACAACGGCGAGTCCAGGCACGGTTCGGTGGCGAAGACGTCGAAGGCGGCTCCGCCCAGGCGTCCGTCTCGCAGAGCTTCGGCCAACGCTTCTTCATCGACAATGCCGCCTCGGGCGGCATTGACGATGCGCAACCCGGGCTTGGCCTTGGCCAGAAGGTCGCGNNGATACATACGGGTCGTACGCACACAAGCGCATCCCGAAGGCGAGAGCCCGTTGGGCGACGAGGGCACCGATGCGGCCGAGACCCACCACACCGAGTGTCTTGCCGTGCAGCTCGACGCCCTCCCACTTCGAGCGTTCCCATTTCCCGGCCACCAGAGCGGCATGGGCCTGGGGGATGTTGCGGGCCTGGGCCAAGAGCAGCGCCATGGCATGCTCGGCGGCCGAGAGGATGTTCGACTGGGGGGCGTTGACCACCATGACGCCGCGTCGGGTGGCGGCCTCCACATCGACGTTGTCGAGACCGATGCCGGCCCGCCCCACCACGGCCAGGTCGGTCCCCGCCTCGAGAGCGGTAGATGTCACCTGGGTGGCGGACCGGACGATGAGGGCGTGCGCTCCCGGGAGCACCTGCAGCAGGGCTTCGGGGCTGAGCTCCAGTTGGACATCGACCTCGTGCCCCGCCGCGGCCAGCAGGTCCAGACCGCGTTCGGCCAGCTTTTCGGTCACCAGCACCCGTGCCATCGTTCGCTTACCCGTCCTCTCGCATGGGTGGCTTACTCCGCCGTGGCAAACAGCTTGGCCAGGCGCGAGACGCCCTCGGCAATGTCGTCGTCGCCCAGTGCGTAGGACATGCGGAAGTACCCCGGAGCACCGAACGCCTCCCCGGATACAACCGCAACCTTGGCCTCGTCGATCGCCACCTGGGCCACCTCTTCCGACGAATTGACGAGCGTTCCGGCGATCCGACGTCCGAACAAGCCCCGCACGGAGGGAAAAGCGTAAAAGGCGCCCTCCGGTTCGACGCAGGTCACGCCCTGACACTCGTTCAACATGCGGTGGATCAGCTGTCGCCGCCGGTCGAACACCTCACGCATGGCGGCCACGGCACCGAGATCACCGGTAACCGCGGCCAGAGCGGCCCGCTGGGAGACGTTGGACACATTGGAGGTGGCGTGGGACTGGAGATTGGCGGCAGCCTCGGTGACATCGGGCGGTGAGATCATCCATCCCACTCGCCACCCGGTCATGGCATAGGTCTTGGCCACACCGTTGATGACGACGCAGCGATCGGCCAGTTCGGGCACCTCGACGGGGATCGACGCAAAGGAGCGGCCCCCGTAGACGAGGTGCTCATAGATCTCGTCAGTCACCACCCACAGGTCGTTTTCGGCCGCCCAGCGTCCGATGGCGGCCACATCTTGGCGGGGGGAGACGGCACCGGTCGGGTTGTTGGGCGACACGAAGAGCAGGATCTTGGTGGCGCTCGTGCGAGCTTTTTCGAGGGCATCGACGGTGAGATGGAACCCGGTGTCCTCGGTCGTGGGGACGTCCACCGGTACGCCGCCGGCCAAGGCGATCGCCTCGGGGTAGGTGGTCCAGTAGGGAGCGGGGACGAGCACTTCGTCACCGGGATCACACAAGGTGGCGAAAGCCTCGTAGACGGCCTGCTTGGCCCCGTTCGTCACGAGGACCTGGGACGCCGAGATCTCGTATCCGGAGTCGCGTCGCGTCTTGGCCGCCACCGCCTCCTTCAGCTCGGGGAGCCCACCGGTAGCGGTGTAGTGGTGGTTGGCGGCAAGCCGACACGCCTCGACGGCCGCCTCCACGATGTGGGGAGGGGTGGGGAAGTCGGGTTCGCCGGCCCCGAAGCCGATGACGTCCTCGCCTGCGGCACGCAGCGCCTTCGCCTTGGCGTCCACGGCCAAGGTGGCCGAAGGGGCGACGGCGCCCACCCGGGCCGAGACGCGCCTCCTGGGTGTGACACGGCCGGCGGCGCCACCAGGGGTGGTTTCGTGAAGCGACGACATGGCTGCCATGCTTACACACGTGCCGAGTACCTCTGACACCACCAGGACCTCCGATATCCGCATCCCCGACAGCCTCAAACCGTCCGACGGGCGTTTCGGCAGCGGGCCCTCAAAGGTTCGTCCGGCTCAGGTGGAAGCCCTGGCCAAGGCGGCCCCCACCTACCTCGGGACGAGCCACCGCCAGCGGGCGGTCAAGTCGGTCGTGGGCCGGCTGCGCAGCGGCCTGGGCGAACTTTTCGGCCTCCCGGAGGGGTACGAGGTCGTGCTCGGCAACGGCGGCACAACGTGCTTCTGGGACATCGCCACCTTCTGCCTCATCGAGCGGCGCAGCCAGCATCTGTCGTTCGGCGAGTTCTCCTCCAAGTTCGCCGCCGCCGCCAAGGCCGCCCCCCACATCGACGACCCGTCGATCATCGAATCGGAGGCCGGAGCTCATCCGGAAGCTGTGGCCGATGCCGAGATCGATCTGTACGCACTCACCCACAACGAGACCTCGACGGGCGTGTCCATGACAATCAATCGCCCGGCCGGAGCCGTGGCACCCGAATTGGGCGGCGGTCTGGTGGCGGTGGACGCCACCTCGGGAGCAGGCGGGATGCGGGTCGACCCGTCTCAGTTCGACGCCTACTACTTCGCGCCGCAGAAGTGCTTCGCCGCCGACGGGGGGTTGTGGTTGGCCCTGCTCTCCCCCGCCGCCCTGGAGCGGGTCGAGAAGCTGGCGGCGTCGGATCGTTGGGTGCCGGCCTTCTTCGACCTGAAGACGTGCGTCGACAACTCCAAACTCGACCAGACCTACAACACCCCGGCACTTGCCACCGTTCTCCTCATGACCGAGCAGGTCGAGTGGATGTTGGCCGGCGGCGGCCTCGAGTGGACCGCGGGGCGTTGCGACCGGTCGGCCGAGATCCTCTACACCTGGGCTGAGCAGTCCGGCTTCGCCATGCCGTTCGTGGAAAAGGAATCCCAACGCAGCCACGTGGTGGGCACCATCGACTTCGTCGACGCCGTCGACGCCGCCGCCGTGGCCGCCGTCCTGCGGTCCAACGGCATCGTGGACACCGAGCCCTATCGCAAGCTCGGCCGAAACCAATTGCGCATCGCCATGTTCCCGGCCATCGATCCCGAGGACATCGCTGCTCTGTGCGCGTGCATCAACTACGTGGTGGGCGCACTCGCTCAATAGCCGGTTGACCGGGGCCCGGTCAGACTCGCCGGGTCCTACCTCGGTACCGCCACCCTCTCGAAAGCGGTGGCTCCCGCTCGCCAGGTGCTGTCGAGGTCGGAGCCCGGCGGGTAGCGATCGTCGAGCTCGAGGATCACCATGCCGTGAGCGAAGGACCACAGCGCCTGTGCCAGATGGGCATCGCCGGTCACGACGAACCACGGGTTGCCGGCCCAGTCCTCCAACCCTGGCGGCAGACTCTCCCGACGAAGGCGGCCGCTGATCGCCAACCGGTAGAGATTCGGGTGGAGCAGGCTGTGAGAACGGTAGGTGCCGAGCAGGCTCAACAGAGGACCTCCGGTTCCCGGCTCGTGAATGGCACTGTGGGTGACGTCGCCGATGTCGAACATGGCGTCCTCGATGACGGCCGACTCAACGGCAGCCTTGCTGGCAAAGTGCTTGTAGAGAGAGGGCGCCCGGATGCCCATTTCGCCGGCCAGTCTGCGCATGGTGAGCGCAGCAGGACCTTCATCTTCCAACACGCGGTGGGCCATGGCGACGGTCTCGGCCACGCGCCTCGGCCGCACGGGCCGAAATTCGGGTGGCGGCAGCTCACCGGGGAGCAGCAGTTCTCCGAGCGTGGGCCGATCCGGGGTCATCGGGCTCCTTCACCCTTCACCTGATCAGTCACCTCGTGCCGCCCTCGTCCGAAGAACCGGTCAGACAGGGCCCCATGCCGTACGAACTCATATCAGTTCCCTGCCGCCGAGAGGAGGAACACAGGGTGGTCCGGAGCGATCCTGAGCACGTCCTGTTCTTCGGAGTCGGCGTTCACACCGTCGAAGAAAACTCCTACTTCCATCTTCCACTTCTTCAGGTAAGCGCGAAGGATCGGTGCCTTCTCACTGTCGGGAAGCTCCTCAGCAACCCGCTCATCGCGTCGGCGGCCGAGAATCAACGCAAGACGACCTCCGTCGGCGCGGGTGTTGCGGACCCACTGAGTGTCACCTCGGGGTGACACCAGGTATTGGCGTCCTTCGACCTCGAGCAGATTCACGGGCGTGCGCCGAGGCATGCCGCTCTGACGGCCCCGGACCTCCAGGATCCGGCTTCCCCAAATGCTGAGCCCGACACGCATCATGATGAGGACAAGGGGATTCATGATCTTTGCCGTGACGAACCCGGGTGCTCGGTAGCCGACGTTCTTGTCCATAACAACTCTCCTCTCCCGTGCGCGGGCCTCGGGGGCTAACGCTGGTAGCCAGTATCGCTAACAGCGTTAGCCAAGTCAACCGTCTTTTCCGAGGACCTCGGCTGCGGAAGAACGCCGCCATCCGACCCATTCCGAGACTCGACGGAGAACATAGCGGTTGACCTGCTATTTCACTCCAACCGCCACCTGGACCTCGGTACCGATCAGCTCGCCCTCCGACCGCGCTCGGCCACGATCCGGCGGTCGCTCGACATCTCGATGTGGCCGACGAGACGGTCATTGTCGGCCCAGGGTCTCCGCCACCGCATGCAGCTCGGCCCGGAAATCCGGATGGGCGATGTCCGCCAGTGCTTTCGCCCTTTCGCGGACGGTGAGCCCCGTCAGCTCGGCCGCCCCGTACTCCGTCACGACCACGCCCGTGTGATGGCGTGGCGTGGAGACCACCGCGCCCCCGGGCAGAAGGGGGAGGATGCGCGAGTGCACGGCGCCCCCCACCGTCACGGTGGAGCTGAGACAGATCAGCGAATGGGCATCGACATGGAGGTCGGCCCCGGCGACGAAATCCTCGTGGCCGCCGACACCGGAGATCTGTTTGCCGTCGATGCTGTCGGCCACTACCTGCCCGTACAGATCGAGACAGAGCGCACCGTTGATCGATACCAGCTTGCGATTGCGTCCGATGACGGTGGGGTCGTTGACGACGTCGACCGGTAGGAACGCAACGTCGCCGTTACCGTCGAGCCAGCGGTAGAGATCGGGCGTCCCCAGGGCGAACGTCGTCACCGATACGCCGTCGAAAACACCCTTGGCCGCATTGGTCACCTTGCCCGTCTGATGCAGACGCATCAGGCCGGTCGTGAACATCTCTGAGTGCACCCCATAGTCGCCGCCGTCGCCCTCGGCCAACGCCGTGGCCACCATGTTCGGCACGGCACCGATCCCCGTCTGCAAGGTGCTGCCGTTCGTCACGAATCCCAGGGCATGTCCGGCGATGGCGGCATCCTGCGCCGTTGGTGCCGGATCCTCCAGGGCATATGGCTCACCGTCAGCTTCGACCAACACGTCGATCAGCTCCAGGGGAAGACTGTTGTCGAACCGTGGTGGGAGACTCCGCGTGCGGGGAAGGTGCGGATTGACCTCGACAAGGAGGATCCGGTCAGGATCCTTGCCGGCCTGCATGAGTTCGTCGCGGGTGGCACCCAGGTGCAGCGACAGGTTGACCCGGCCCTCGCCGTCGGGAGGCGCGGCCTGGGCGGTCATGATCCTTGGAGCGAAGCGGGCCAGGATGGGGGCGAACTGACGGAAACCGCCGGGAACGAGTTCGACGTCATGACCTTCGGCCAACAAGATGCGCTCAGCCGGTCCGAAGAACCCGGAGCGGTACGACACACCGGGCTTGGTCAGCACTGTGTAGTAGCCGAGCAGAAGTGCCCCTCCGAAGACCAGGTCTTCGAAGTCGTCACGTGCGCCCAACGCGCTCAGGAACGCGTCAGGAATTCCGGGCCCGAGGCCGAATCCGATCGTGTCAGTCGGTCGGACGAGGGCGGCGGCCTCCTCCGGTGTGCATGTCACGGTCATCGGCAAGATTTTGCCTGGTCCGGCCGGCGTGTGNNGGCGGCCTCCTCCGGTGTGCAGGTTGCTGTCATGACGCGAGATTCTGCCCGGTACACCAACTCGTCGCCCATCGTCTCCTGGTCATGAGCCTCGCGAGACCCTTCAAGGCTCGATCCGAGTGCCTGAGATCTGCACTTCGGTCCCGATCAGCTCGCCCGCTATCGCTGCATGCGCGACGCCAGGCTCGTCGCTCGAGGCGACGCACCGGCGTGTGGGGTCGATGTCAGCCAGCACAAAGGTGCGGCCGGTGTCCATACCGTCGTAGGCGACCGTGCTGGAAACCACCCGCGCCGGACCGTGGTGCTCGTCGGCCACGTTCACCGACTCCGTTCCCGCGGCCGCCTCCTCCGCCAGATCAGAAAGCAGCGGGGCGCGGCCGTCGGGAGTGGCCGACCACACCGCCAGCCCGGGCTTGGTCAGGAGGCCGCACACGGTGCTCACGAGTCCGAGCGACGTCGGATGGTTCCTCAATAGCGGTGCCATGGAAGCGGTCGCCTGGTACACAAAATTGTTGAACGGCCCTCCGGCGAACGCCATGCCTCCGGTCACTGTCGGCGTACCCTCGAGCGAAAGCCCGAGCTCGCGTTGTTGGACGCGCACAGCCGAGGGGAAGCACGAGTAGAGCTCGATGTGCTCGACGGCGTCGAGCGGTCGACCGATGCGCTCGGCGGCCGCTCGTCCGAGCACACCCATGGCCGGCCACCGATGGGGGTAGCGGCGGCGGCTCAAGGAGAGAGCGTGACTGGCATCGATGCCGACCAACGGGAATAGCCAACGATCGACCGGGACATGATGGGCCCGAGCCGCCTCGACCGAACACAGCACGAGGGCAGCCGCTTGATCGACGGTCCATTGACTCGAGTGCCACTTGTTGTACGGAAAGGCCAGCGGTCGGTTCTTCGGCGTCGGCGTGGCCAACTCCGCCGCCGACCGTGGCGAGGGGAAAGCGGCATCGGGGTTGGACCGGGCCACGACGTTGAACCGTCCCCACAGCTCAGCAATGGACGCTCGGTGCTCATCGATCCCCTGGCCCTCGGCCGACCCCAGGGCGTTCTCGATCAGTGCGTACTGGGCCACGGGTTGGATCAGACCGGCGTCGATCTCGGGGCGGACGATGAAGTCCTCCTCGCGATCCATGACGACGTCGGGTACGACGCCTGCTTGGGTCGTCTCCATGGCGACGGTGCCAGTGATCTCGGCTCTTCTGGCGCGGGCCCGGGATTCCCCTCCGACCACGACGGCTACGTCTGCATCGCCGGAGGCGATGGCCCTCAGTGCCTCATTGATCAGGGTCTGCTGCGGAATTCCCACCCGACCGAAATAGGTTCGTGCGGATCGAGCGCCGGCGCGGGTGGCCACGAGCCGGCCTGGATCCGGATACGACCAGGTGCCTTGAGGGACGGCGATGCGGTCAACGGCCGCCAGCAACGAGGACGGACCGGCATCGTCGACGGCCGCCTCGAGGGCTAGCGACATGAGCTCGACGGCTTCGACATCGCGGTGGGCGGTCCCTACGCCGACGAGCACGGGCGTCCGTGGGTCGAGGCTCCTCATGGAAGTCGGGGGCTTAGAAAGCGGGCCCACTACGGGCTGCGTGGCGTCCGCACCATGGGCACCGGACCCGATTGTCCCTTTGCTCAGGCCAATCCGGACAAGAAATCGAGGAGGGCGGCATTCACCTCGGCCGGCCGCTCCTGCTGGGTCCAGTGACCGGTGGCCGGAAGCATCACCTTGCCCCGGAGGTCGGGCACCCACTCCTCCATCCCGTCCGGCGGTGCCATCGTCACCACGGGGTCGAGCTCCCCGGCGATGAAGAGCGCGGGGGCGGTGACCTTGGCTTGGGCCAGGTCTTCGGTCAGTTCCCAGTTACGCCGCATGTTGCGATACCAGTTGAGCCCCCCGGTAAACCCCGTCCGTCCGAACTCCGTGGCGTAGTACTCGAGATCGTCCTCGTTCAACCAACGGGGAAGTGCGCCGGGATCGGGAAGCCAGTCAGCGAATCGGGTGCCCTGTTTGGGCAGTGACCGGAAGGCGTCCACTCCGCCCTCGGCCGAGATGGCCGACAAGAACCGACGGATGGTGTCGCGCGGATCGCGGCCGAGATCGGCGTCGGCCACGCCGGGCTCCTGGAAGTAGAGCATGTAGAAGAAGTTGTCTCCGAAGATGGCCTCGAAAAGTGAAATCGGGTCGACGTCGCCCCGANNGGGGTAGGAACGGCACACTCATACCCACCACGGCCCGCACACGTTCGGGCGCCCGCAGGGCCAGGTTCCAGACCACCGGCGCGCCCCAGTCATGCCCCACGAACACGGCCTGTTCCTCACCCAACGCATCGAGCACACCGAGCAGGTCATCGGTGAGGTGGAGGATGTCATAGTCCTCGATGGCCCCGGGCCGATCGNNGTAACCGCGCTGATCTGGCGCCACGACGTGATAGCCGGCGTCAGCCAGGGCGCCGATCTGGTGTCGCCACGAGTACCACAGCTCAGGAAAGCCGTGGCAGAGTACGACAGCGGGACCTTCTCCCTGCTCGGCGACATGCATCCGGATGCCGTTGGTCTGAATCGGGCGGTGGTCGATCGGGCTCATCGAGCGAGAGTGTACGGCTCCGATGTCTTTCTCGCCCGCGGCCAGGACGGTCGACAGATCTGAACCGGATCTGGGAGACTTTCCCGGGCGACGAGGAGGCGCGGGCGAGATGCACACCACCTTCGCACGGCGCGCCGCCGTCCTCGGCAGCGGCATGGCCGGGCTGTTCGCGGCCCGGGTCCTTTCCGGCCACTTCGACGAGGTCGTCCTGGTCGACCGCGACGACGTCCCGGGCTCACCGCACACGCGTGGCGGCGTTCCGCAGGGCAAGCACTTCCATGCGCTTCTTCCCGGCGGCCTCACCATCGCCAGCGAGCTCTTCTCCGGTTTCACCGACGACCTCCAAGACGCCGGTGCCATCTCGTGCATCGCCGGTCAGGACTTCTTCGTCTACCGGTCCGAGGGGAAATCCTATGAGCTGGCCGCGTACCAGCCGGAGCCGAGGCCCACGGGAACGATCTACTTCATGTCGCGTCCCCTGCTCGAGCACTGCCTCCGGCAACGGGTCCACGCGCTCCCGAACGTCGCGACGCGCTACCGCTCGTTGGTACGCGAGCCGCTCACCGACGAGGGGCGGGTGACCGGGCTCGTGATCGAAGGCGGCGAACGAATCTCTGCCGATCTCGTGGTCGACGCCAGCGGCAGGAACGCCCGCACGATGCATTGGCTCACGAACCTCGGGTTCGAGGCGCCGCCCGAATCCGTCATCAACTGCGACTTCGCCTACGCCAGTGCGGTGGTCCGCCCCTCCGATCCCGACGCGCTCGGTGGCGCCGGATTCTTCGTCTTGCCCAAGCCGGACGGACCCCACACCACCCGGGGCCNNCCGGGGCGCCTACCTGGTGCGGATCGAGGGAGGCAATTGGATCGCCGGCCTGGGAGGCCGATTCGGCGACTTCCCGCCCACCGACGTCGACGGGTGGCGGGAGTTCGGACGCACTCTCGTGTCTCCGGTATGGGACGAGGCACTGAACACGGCGGAGCTGGTGACGCAGCCGGTCGGCTTCAAATTCCCCCGGTCGGTTCGGCGCCATTTCGAACGCCTCGACCGCTTTCCCGAAGGACTGGTCCCCCTCGGTGACTCGGTCTGTCACTTCAACCCTCTCTACGGCCAGGGGATGTCGGCGGCCGCCTGTCAGGCCCGGGCGCTCGGTCAGGTGCTCGAACGGCGGGCGCTGGCGTCCCAGGACCTCACCGGCCTCGCCTTCGACTTCTTCTCCGAGGCCTTCGAGGTGACACGCACCCCGTGGGCTCTGGCCGCCGCCGCCGACTTCCAAGACGGACGGACGACCGGCGATTTCCCCATGGAGGAACTGCAGAGCCTGGCCATGTTCCAGCGTGCGGCCACTCTGGCCGACACCGATCCGGAGGTGGCGCAGCTCACGGCCGACATCTTCACCTTGGCGCGCCCGCTGTCGGCGCTGCACGAGCCACCGTGGCCGGAAAAGCTGGCCCCCGGTGATGTGCAAGCGACGGCTTCGTAACCGACGCTGGTCAGCGGCTCAGAGGCTCGGCCCCGGGCCCAGCTCCACGGGCCCACCCGCGCTCAGGTGGCGGGGCTGACCGAGCTCATGTTGAAGTCGGNNGGGCTCTCGTTGAAGCGGAAGTTGTTCACCGCCCCGACCACCTCACCCGCTTCGACCAGATAGACGCCGTCCCGGGTGAGCCCGGTCACGAGAAGGGTCACCGGATCGACCTCCCTGATGTACCAGAGGCAGGTGAGGAGCAGTCCCCTCTCGGTGCGGGCGATCATGTCGTCCAAGGAGTCGGTGCCGCCTGGGAGCTCGAGGACGAGGTTGTCGCCGGGCGGAGTGGCCATGGTGCCCGAACGGGCCGCCGCCGCGCGGTGGTACTCGAGATTCGTCAGCCGTCCCCCGTCGATCCAGGCCGTCGGTCGAACACCCAGGCCGTTGTCGAAGACCGACACGTCGGCGCCCGATGCCGTGGCCACCACGAACGGCGCACACTCGAGTCCCGGTTCCCCCGGGTCACTGCGAAGCGCGAAGGGCAGCGACGACAGGACCTCACCGATCTTGGTCCCCCCACCCGGGGCCGAGAAGACGCTGCGCCCGTCCTCGGCGTCGCGTCCCGACAGAGCATGGGAGATCACCACCATGAGGTCGGCCGTGGCGTCGGGCGGAAGCAGGGTCTCGTAGCGGCCGGCCGGGAGCTCCACCCGGCGCTCGGCCCAGGCCAGCCGGCGCACGAGTCGGTCGTGCATGGCGTCGATCTCGACATCGGCGAACCACGAGGTCCCCGCCCCGGCCCAGGTCGAACGGGTCCCGTCGGTACTGCGGGCCACGAGTTGGAGGGTGCCCGCCGGCTGCTCGTGGCGGAGCCGGAGCCCTCTGCTCGACCCCAGGTAGATGGTGTCCACCCGGTGGGAGGCGAACCCGGACAGGACATGACCGGCCGACCGGGCCCGGCCGAAGGCACCGGCCAGAGACCGGACGACCCCGTCGAGGACCGAGAGATCGGTCATGGCCGGGCCGGTGTCGAAGGGGCCGGTCGACTCGGTTCGCTCCACCAGCGGTGCCGCGTCGTCGGCCGCCGAGGCGCCGTCGGCATCGGCTTCACTGGCCTTCACCAGTTCGGCCACATCGACGGCTCCGCCCCGGCTGGCCACCCCCACGGCCACCCCGTCACCCGAGCCACCGTCAC
>PKWD01000090.1:8499-13026 GCA_003131945.1 Acidimicrobiaceae bacterium | reverse complement strand
TCGGGTGCGGCCACCGAGGCGGTGGCCCGGCTCCGGGCCCTTCCCGGGGTGAGGTTGCTCGGGGTCCATGCTCATATCGGTAGCCAGATCTTCCGAGTCGAGTCTTTCGGAGACGAGGTCGAGGCCCTCGTCGGCTTCTTCGCTCCGCTCAGACTGGGTGAGCTGTGCGTGGGGGGTGGCCTGGGCGTGGCGTACGTGGCGGGAGAGAATGCTCCGACTATCACGGAGTGGGCCCGGGCGGTGCGTGGTGCCTGCCACCACGCCGGCCTTCCTGACGACATCCGGGTGACGGCCGAGCCGGGGCGCTCGATCGTCGGCACCGCCGGCCTGACGTTGTACCGGGTGGGAACGATCAAGCAGCTCCCCGGCCTACGGACATATGTGGCCGTGGACGGCGGCATGAGCGACAACCCCCGCCCCGTCCTCTACGACAGCGGATACGAGGCATTTCTTCCCCGGGCGCCGGGAGAGTCCCGGCCCCGAGCGGTTCGGGTGGTGGGCAAGCATTGCGAATCGGGGGATGTGATCGTGGCCGACGCCCGGGTGCCCGCCGACACATCGGTGGGCGATGTGCTGGCCACTCCGGTCACCGGCGCCTACGGCTACTCGATGGCCTCCAACTACAACAAGGTGCCCCGACCGGCCGTGGTCTTCGTGGCCGACGGTGCCGCACGGGTGGTGGTGCGGCGGGAGACGCCCGAGGACCTCGTACGCCTGGACGGCTGAACACCCTCGCTTCTTCTGCCCGAGTCGCCGGGATACGGCCGCGACGGGCGGTAGCGTGAACGAATGGAGCGCAGCACACAACAAACGCAATCCCAGGCCCGCTCCACCCTCGCTGACCAGCCCGTTCGGGTCGCCGTACTCGGCGCTGGAAATGTGGGGGGCGCCCTCGTCTCACTGCTGTTGACCGAAGGTGACGCCATCGCGGCACGCTCCGGAGTCCGCTTCGAGCTGGCCGGGGTGGCCGTCGGTGATGTCTCGCGCTCGCGTCCCGGCCTGCCGCCGGAGCTCGTGACCGGCGACGCCAAGGGCCTCGTGTCCGATGCTGACGTCGACGTGGTGGTTGAGTTGATCGGCGGCATCGATCCGGCTCGGGACCTGGTCGAAACGGCGCTGGCCGCCGGGCGCCCGGTGGTGACGGCCAACAAGGAGTTGATCGCCGCTCACGGCGCCTCGCTGGCCGACGCCGCCGTCGCCTCGGGGGTCGATCTCCTCTATGAGGCGGCGGTGGCCGGTGCGATACCGCTGATCCGCCCCCTGAGGGAGTCCCTGGCGGGCGAGCGCATACGGCGGGTGGTCGGCATAGTCAACGGGACCACCAACTTCATCCTGACGACGATGTCTGAACAGGGACTGTCCTACGCCGAAGCCCTGGCCGAGGCGCAGCGCCTGGGCTTCGCCGAGCGCGACCCGGCGGCCGATGTCGACGGCCATGACGCCGCCGCCAAGGCCGCCATCCTCGCCAGCCTGGCCTTCCGTTGCGTGGTGATCGGCACGGACGTGCCGCGCGAGGGGATCTCGTCGGTCGATCCCGTCGACATCGCATTCGCCGATCGACTCGGCTACGTGGTGAAGCTCCTGGCGGTGGCCGAACGCTTCGACGAGGACGGTGGTGCCAAGGACTCTCCCGAGATCTCGGTCCGTGTGCACCCGGCCATGCTCCCCCGCACGCACCCGCTGGCCGCCGTGCGCGGCGCGTTCAATGCCGTCTTCATCGAAGGCGCCGCCGCCGGTGAGCTCATGCTCTACGGGCGGGGCGCGGGAGGGCTTCCCACGGCGTCGGCTGTTCTCGGGGATCTCATCGACGCCGCCCATCATCTACGGGCCCGATCTCCGGCTCGCGTCGCTCCTCGCGTCGAAGCGCGCATCCGCCCTGACGACGACTTGTGGTGCGCCTGGTACCTGAGCATCGACGTCGCCGACCGTCCCGGAGTGCTGGCTGCCGTGGCCCAGGTCTTCGGCCATCACGGCGTGTCGATCCGTTCAATGGAGCAGGTCGGCCTCGGAGAGGAGGCCCGGCTCATCTTCCTCACCCACGTGGCCCGTGCCGGTGATGTCCGCCTCACGATCGACGCCCTCCGTGAGCTCGACGTCGTCGACCGCGTAGGCGGCGTTCTGCGCATCGTGGGCGATCAGGAAGACGCCTAGCCCATGGACACCTGGCCCGGCATCATCGAGGCGTACCGCGATCTCCTTCCGGTGACGGCGACCACACCGGTGGTGACGCTCCTCGAAGGCGGGACTCCGTTGCTGCCGGCACCGAAGCTCTCGCAGCGCCTCGGTGCCCGCGTGCTGCTGAAGATCGAGGGGCTCAATCCCACCGGATCGTTCAAGGACAGGGGGATGACCCTCGCCATCTCGAAGGCGTTGGAAGAGGGCGCCAAGGCGGTTGTCTGTGCATCGACGGGGAACACGTCGGCATCGGCCGCCGCATACGCCACGCGCGCCGGCCTCACCTGCGCCGTGCTCATCCCCGAGGGTCACATAGCCCTCGGCAAGCTGGCACAGGCCCTCGTGCACGGGGCCAAGGTGTTACAAGTGCGTGGCAATTTCGACCAAGCCCTCGCCATCGTCCGCCTCTTGGGCGATCAGGCGCCGGTCACCGTCGTGAACTCGATCAACCCGTACCGGATCCAAGGACAGAAGACTGGTGCCTTCGAAATTGTCGACGTGCTCGGGGACGCCCCCGACGTCCACTGCATCCCCGTGGGCAACGCCGGTAACATCACCGCCTACTGGCGTGGCTACTGCGAGTACCGCCATTCGGGGCGGGCCACGAGGCTGCCCCGCATGTTCGGTTTTCAAGCGGCCGGCGCTGCTCCCATCGTCGAAGGTCACCCCATCGAGCACCCCGACACGATCGCCACCGCCATCCGTATCGGGAACCCCGCATCGTGGTACGGAGCAACGGCGGCGGCCAGCGAATCGGGCGGAGCAATCGAGGCCGTGACCGACGAGGAGATCCTCTCCGCTTATCGGTTCCTCGCCTCCGAGGAGGGGGTGTTCTGCGAGGCGGCATCCGCCGCGTCGGTGGCCGGGCTTCTCAAGGTGGGCGTGCCTCCGTTCTCCACCGTCGTCTGTGTACTCACCGGCAACGGCCTCAAAGACCCGGACCTGGCCATCAGCCAGATCTCGGTTCCCACCCCCGTCGACCCGACCTACGACGCCGTCCTGGAGGCGCTCGCCCTCTGACGAGTGGTAGCCAGGGAGGCCTCAACCCGAACCCGGCTATCTCAGAAGCCCGGGAATGGCCGGCGGACCGGAGGCGTTGGCTCAGGTGCGGGGCGCCAAAGCGGTGACCGAGGTGTTGTTGCTTACAGGCCCCCGTGTCCGGTATCATGAGTTCACCGTCGCCGCTCAAGTAACTTCTGGAGTGTCGCGGGTGACTCGCCTCTTCAGGCGGTCCTCCACGAGCGAACCTTCAACGGGGGCCTTGGCGGAACGAAGCGGAACCGGTATGTAGCTGTGCCGAACGCTTTACCCTCTGTCCGGTGTTCTCTGATTCCTGGGCTCACAAACCCGTCTTCAAGGACACAAACTAGCGAGGTGGTAGATGGCTGCAGAGCAACAGCTCGAGCGGTCCGTATTAGAACGCAAAGAGCGCGAGGAGCTTCGGGCGATAGCCGAGGCGATGGCGCTCGACACAAACTCCCGGAGCAAGAAGGCCGACATCATCGACCAGATCTTGCGTGCCGCGGGTGTGGATGCCACCGGTGCCGACAGCACCAATGGCGCCACAACTCCGGCCCGGCCGCGATCGCGCGCCAGCAGTGCGCGGGCGGCGGCCAGTGTCGACGCCGAGCTGACGCCGGCTGACGCCACTCCGACCAACGGCGACAGCGCGGACCACACCCATGCCAACGGGTCGGCGCCCAAGTCGGCAGCCGGCAACGGGCAGTCCGATGCGGCGGATACGTCTGCCGCATCGGAAGAGGCTGCTCCCGCGGCTGTTGACTCGGCCGGCGCCTCCGAAGGGGCGACGGCGACGGTCACACAGGCCGACCGCCCTGCACCGAGTCGTCAGACTTCAACGGGCCAGGGTGGTCCCGGTCAGAATCGCCAAAACACCCAGCAACCCCAACACACTCAATCAGGCGGTAATCCCAACGATCCGGCCAACCGACGGGGACGTCGTCGGCGCGGTCGTGAGCGGACAGGCCCCGGCGCCGGCCCCGGTGGTGGNNGGTGGTGGTGGTGGTGGTGGCGAACGCGAACTGCAAGGTGGCGGTCAGGAAGCGCAGTACCAGGGAGAACTCGTACCCGTCAGTGGTCTTCTCGATCTTCGTGACGAGGGATACGGCTTCGTGCGGGCCGACGGTTATCTTCCCAGTCCCCGCGACGTCTATGTATCGATCAGCCAGGCTCGCCGTTTCGCCCTGCGCAAGGGGGACTATGTCGAAGGCGCCAGCCGTCCGGCTGCGTCCAACGAGAAGTTCCCCGCCCTCATCCGGATCGACACGGTGTCGGGTCTGTCCCCGGACGATGCTCGTAACCGGCCCCGTTTCGAGGACCTGACGCCGCTGT
>PKWD01000090.1:8228-8477 GCA_003131945.1 Acidimicrobiaceae bacterium | reverse complement strand
GCAAGACGACGGTGATGAAGCAGATCGCCCATTCGATCGAGGCCAACAATCCCGAGGTGCATCTCATCGTCCTGCTCGTCGACGAGCGGCCCGAGGAGGTCACCGACATGCGTCGCTCGGTCAAGGGCGAGGTCGTGGCCTCCACCTTCGACCGCCCTTCGGATGAGCACACGGCCATCGCCGAGCTCACCATCGACCACGCCAAGCGGCTCGTGGAGGTCGGCCGTGACGTCGTCATCATCCTCGACG
>PKWD01000090.1:8004-8152 GCA_003131945.1 Acidimicrobiaceae bacterium | reverse complement strand
TCTTCGAGGAGTTCAAGGGCACTGGGAACATGGAGCTCCGTCTCGACCGTCGTCTGGCCGAGCGGCGCCTGTACCCCTCCATCGATGTCAACGCCAGCTCCACCCGTCACGAGGAGTTGCTGTTCGAGCGGGGCCAGCTCCAGCAGGT
>PKWD01000090.1:0-7994 GCA_003131945.1 Acidimicrobiaceae bacterium | reverse complement strand
CCGGCCACCTGAGCCCGACCTCCCGGAGGGCTCTGCCCTGTCCTCCGGCTGGTGCCGGTGTCTCAACGGGGCCCTGCAACCTTTACACTGGAAGGCACTATGAAGACCGACATCCACCCGTCCTACGTGGAGTGCGCCGTCAAATGCTCGTGCGGCAACACGTTCANNGAGCGCTTCCAGCGCCGCTACGGGCAGCGCAAGCAGCGCAAGTAACGCTCTGACGGCCAAGCTGGCCGGCGTCCAATGGACGCCCGTCATCGGTTAGCCGGTGCCTTCGAAGGACCTCGGTACCCTGGTGTCGTGGATCCCGACCGTTTAGCAGCCTGGGAGCGCGAGTACGAGTCGGTCCTGAGCGAGCTCTCCGAGGCCGCCGCCTCCGGCGACCATGCCCGTCTGCGCTATCTGTCACGTCGACACAACTCCCTGGAAGCACTGGTCACCACCGGTCGTCGTCTGCAGCAGGCCGAGGCGGACTCACGCACGGCGCGGGAGATGCTGATCGAGGCGACCGGCGATGACCGGGACATGCTGCGCTCGGAGCTCGAGCGGTCGGAAGCCGAAGCGGAGGAACTCGAGCAGGAGCTCCGTCAGTTGCTGGTGCCGCGGGACCCCAATGAGGGGCGCAACGTCATCGTCGAGATCCGGGGAGCCGAAGGGGGAGAGGAAGCAAACCTCTTCGCCCGCGACCTTTTCGAGATGTACCGCCGCTATGCCGAGCGCCGCAATTGGCGCCTGGAGGTTCTCTCCTCGGATGCCTCCGACCGTGATGGCCTCAACGAGGTCACCTTCGTGGTGCGAGGCGATGACGCCTGGCAGCGCCTGAAACACGAGGGCGGGACCCACCGAGTGCAGCGGGTCCCGGTGACGGAGTCACAGGGCCGTATCCACACATCGGCCGCCACCGTCATGGTCCTCCCCGAAGCCGAGGAGATTGAAGTCAACATCGACCCGGGCGACCTGCGCGTCGATGTCTTTCGTTCCACCGGCCCCGGTGGACAGTCGGTGAACACGACCGACTCAGCCGTACGGGTGACCCATGCACCAACCGGCATCGTCGTCTCCATGCAGGACGAGAAGAGTCAGATCCAGAACCGGGCCAAAGCCATGCAGGTACTGCGGGCCCGACTGCTCAAGATGGAGCAGGACAAACTGGCATCGGAGCAGTCCGACCAGCGCCGGAGTCAGGTCGGCGCCGGTGGGCGGTCAGAGAAGATCCGGACATACAACTTCAAGGAGAACCGCGTCACCGACCATCGGATCAAGCTCACCCTGCACAAGCTGGATCGCGTTCTCGATGGCGACCTCGATGATCTCGTCGATGCCCTTCTCGCCGACGAACGTAACCGCGGGATCGACGAAGGCGGCGCCGCTGCCGCCGGCGAGTGAACAGCGCCGATCTCGATCGGGGTGTGCCGACGGACACGGTCCGTGGGCTCCTGGCGTCGGTGTCGACCCTTTTGCAGTCGGAGCCGGAAGCGAGGTGGATCGTGGCCCATGCCACCGGCATCGCTCCCGGGAGACTCTTATCCGTTCTCGACACCCCTGCGTCCAGCGACACGGTTGACGCCGTCCATGTCATGGCCGAGCGGCGCGCCGGGGGGGAACCGTTGCAGTATGTCCTCGGAACGTGGTCCTTCCGGCACCTCGAGATCGACGTCGACCCCCGTGCGCTCGTTCCCCGTCCCGAGACCGAACGGGTGGTCGAGGTAGCGTTGGAGGAGTTGCGACGTCTTTCCCATGGTGCCGCCGGCGGCGCCCGGACGGAGCCTTTGGTCGTCGTCGATCTCGGCACCGGTTCGGGGGTCATCGCCCTGTCGCTCGTCCTCGAAGCCGTTGCCGACGTCGAGGTGTGGGCGACGGACGCCTCTCCGACGGCGCTCGAGTTGGCGCGGGCCAATCTGTCGAGATTGTCCGATTCTCAGCCTGCCGCCGCCTCGCGCCTGCGGTTGGCCGAGGGGTCATGGTTCGACGCCTTACCGCATCGTCTGGCCGGCCACGTGCGACTGGTGGTGTCCAACCCCCCGTATGTCTCGGCCACGGAATGGTCCGAGCTCGATCCCGAGATCCGTGATCACGAGCCGCGCACTGCCCTCGTCCCCGGTGACAGCGGCCTCGAGGCACTCGAGTTCCTCGTCGACCGCACGCGGCAATGGTTGGCCCCGGGGGGCAGCCTCGTCCTCGAGCTGGCACCTCATCAGGCCGCCACGGTGGCGGCCATGGCCGAGAGCGCCGGGTACCACGATGTGCGTCTCCAGCCCGATCTGGCCGGGCGGGAGCGAGCCCTGGTGGCGAGTTGGCCCGGTGACTAATCGCCGCCGGAGCCCCGGAGCCCCGCCTGCCGGCGTATCGCCCGGTGAAGACACGTCCGAGCTCGCCGCCGCCGTTGCTCTGGCTGCCGGTTTGGTCGTGGCCATCCCCACCGACACCGTCTACGGCCTGGCTGTCGATCCCCGGTGCGGTGGCGCCACCGACGCCCTCTTCAGGCTCAAGCGCCGCCCGGCGACGCTCGAGTTGCCGGTGCTCGTAGCTGGCGTGGCCCAGGCCGAGGCGCTGGCCGGTCCCCACGGTCTGCCGTCCTTGGCCCGCCGGTTGGCCGGTCGTTTCTGGCCCGGCCCTCTGACAATCGTGGTGGAACGACGGGCGGACGTCGGCTGGGAGCTCGGTGGCGAGGGTCGTACCATCGGTCTCCGCTGTCCGGCGCACCCCGTCGCCCGTCGCCTATGCGAGGTGGTCGGCCCCCTGGCCACGACCAGCGCAAACCGGCACGGCCAGCCACCGATCACGACGTCGTCGGCGTTGGCCGCGGAGTTCGGCCGCGATGTNNCGCGACGCCACCCCGTCGACCGTCATCGACGTGACCGGTGGCACGCTCCGTTGCATCAGGGACGGGGCCGTGCCGTGGAACGAGGTCGAGGAGTTCGTCTCTTCCGGCTGACCCCATGTGGGACATCGCGTCGACATCCGCCGGTCCCTCCGAACGTCCGGTGCCATGATTGAAAGAGTGGGCAATCGGTATGAAGAGCGGTTGCGCTGGCGACGACTCTCCCTCGGCGTGTTGCTGTCGGCCATGGGATTCTCGGCGTGCTCGACCCCGCCGCCACAAGCCACGTCCACGACCACTTCGACACCGATGTCGACGTCGACTTCGGTGACAACAACGACGACGGAATCGACGAGCACAACGACAAACCCGGTCGGCAGTGTGGCGTCCATCAATTACGGCGCCAAATTGACAATCAGTTCGGCGACCATCGCCGTCGGTCAGCAGGTCACGGTGACCGGGACGGGCTGTCCCGCCCGCTACTGGGGTGCAGCCTCGTTGGACTACGACAACAATGCCCCTCTCATTTTCGACAGTGGTGGTACCGAGGATGATGAGAATTTCACGAGCGCCAATGGTGACGAATCCGGGGGTACCGCCGACGCCGACGGTCTTTGGATGTTCGTGGCCACGGTACCAATGGTGGCTCCCGGCACGTTGACGCTCAACGGATTCTGCACTTCGAATCAAAGCGACGACAACGACCTGACCAGTGACTTCCGCTATCCACCGGTGTCGGTCACGGTGACGACCCCTTACCAGCTGGAGGTGCGCCCGGCTACCACCGTGACACCGGGAACAACCTTGACGGTCAACCTGGTCGGAGGCCCCTGCACGAATGACGGTGCGGGTGGTGAGGTGATCTTGTACTCAGAATCGGGCACGCAGATCGCTTTTCCCCACGTCTCAGCGGCAACAGCGGGCGGATCGGCACAGATCCTGGTCGTGCCGCCGGGACTGACACCTGGACAGTACCAAGTGGAAGCCGACTGCTCCGAATACATTGCCGTCTTTGGCTCGTATGCCCCCGTGACAATCACTGTCCAGTAGCGGCACTGACCGGTAGGGGATGCCGACGTAGCCGTTACCTCATGTCGGGCATCTGTCTCGCTCCTTCTCGCTCCAGATGGTTCTCGCCCGGCTCGTCTCAGCGCAACTCGGTCCGGCCGTCGGGGTAGACCCGGGCCCGTCGTCCGCATCCCTCGTCCGCTTCCAAGCCTGCGAGAGCGTCGGAATCGGCCAGGGTCCCCCAGGCGCGGGAGCCGTCCTTCGTGAGCAGCGCCACGATGGCGCGCTCGGGTCCGCCGTCGGGCCCGTGGATCACGGTGTAGGTCTCCACCGTGGCATCTCCCTCGAATCCCGAAGCGGGGGCGCGCTGGGGGAGGGCGTCGACCTCGTCCTGGGGGCAGTGGAAGGCGAAGCCGGTCGGAGGCGGTGTCGTCGACCACACACCGGCGGCATGCTTCGTCACGTACCACCCGATTCCGGTGACGAGACCAAAGGAGCCGGGGTCGCCGCGCAGCCGGTCGGCCATGGTGGCGATTGAATGGCTCACGTAGTTGTTGCCGGGGCCGCCGGCGAAGCCCAGGCCTCCGGTCACCGTCAGGGGACGGTCGGGGTCATCGATGGGCAGGCCGAGCTCGTGGGCCGCGATCTGCACCGCGCAGGGGAAACACGAATAGAGATCGATGTGCGCGATTTCGTCGATGGCGACTCCGGCCAGGCGCAGGGCGGCAGCCCCGGCGAGCCTGATGGCGGGAGAGGAATGCAGATCGTCGCGGTGCGAGAGGAACCAGTGGTCGTGGGCGTCGGCACCCGAGAGCGGAAAGACCCATCGGTCCTCGGGCACCCCGGCGGCCCGAGCTGCTTCCACCGAGCACAGGATGAGGGCGGCACCCTGGTCGACGCGATCATTGGCATTGAAGAATTTCGGGTAGGGGAACGACACCATCCGGTTGGAGGGACCGACCGTGCGCAATTCCTCCGCCGTCCGGGCCCCGGGGGACCACGCATACGGGTTACCGGCGCCAACCTCGGAGAACCGGGCCCACATCTCCGACACCTTGGTCTGATGCTCATCGATGCCTTCGCCCGCGGCGGCGCGTAGGGCGTTCTCGAACAGCGGGTACACGTGGATGGGCCGGTCGAGGCCACAGGCCAGCTCCACCTCGGTGACCGCCGGTCGGTCGACACCGAGACGGACCGGCTCCGGCGTCACGGGGGACTGAACTGTCCACGGAAGGATCGGTCGTTCAGGGTCCCGCCGGGCCGCGATACGCGTGTAGATGCATTCGGCGCCGGCCAGCAGCGCCACGTCCAGGTCGCCGGCAGCGATGGCGCGCGCCGTCAGGCTCACGACCGTCTGCGGGTTGTTTCCTCCGATGGCCGTCAGGGCCAGCTCGGCCGGGGAGACGCCCAGGCGTTCGGCCACGAGCAGCCCCGGGTTGATGTATCTCCAGCTCAAAGGGACCATGATCCGCAAGGACCGGGCCCGGGCGAGGAGCCGGTCTCCGGCACCACCCCCGGCACAATCGGCGGCCGCCACCTGCAGGGCCCGGGCCATGAGCTCGACGGGCTCGACCCGTTCGGTCACCGGCCGGCTCCCGTCGGGGCCCTCGGTGACCTGCCCGACCCCGACCAACACGGGCGTGCGAGGGTCGAGCGCCATGACGCGGAGCGTAACCGGGTCGCCTCCCGGCCCCAGGCGGGCGCCGGGCCATCGGTATGCTTCGCACAGTGTCAGACTGCTATCCGTCCAAGGGCACCGCCTGGCCGGCCCGGGCTCGTAACCTTGGCAACGTGGTGTGCATGGGCGGCCGCATCGTCGGAGACGAGGTGGCCAGGGACGCCCTTGACGCCCTCCTGACCACGGAGCCGGTCGGCGTTGGCCACGAGAAACCGAATCAGGACATTGCCGGGCCCGGGGCACGCTGAGGTGCCTCGGATGGACGAGGGGACGAAGATGACCGACGGGAGCGCCTCCCCCGATGTGGCCGCCTCACCCTTCGACGCCTGGTTGGCGGAGGATGCCGAGGTGGCGTCTCTGTTGCGGGCCGAGGCCGGGCGCCAGTCGACGACCCTGCAGTTGATCGCCTCCGAGAACTTCACCTCGCCGGCCGTGCTGGCGGCGACGGGGTCGGTGCTCACCAACAAGTATTCCGAGGGGTATCCGGGGCGGCGGTACTACGGCGGGAATCGGATCATCGACGAGGTCGAGGAGCTGGCACGCGAGCGGGCCAAGGCCTTGTTCGGAGCCGAGCACGCCAACGTGCAGCCCCATGCCGGTGCCAACGCCAACCTGGCCGTCTACCAGGCCCTCCTCGAGCCGGGGGACACCGTGCTGGCCATGCGGCTCGACCAGGGAGGCCATCTCACGCACGGATCGCCGGCCAGCATCACGAGCAAGATCTGGAGGTTCGTGGCCTACGGGGTGACCCCCGCCTCCGACGACCCGACGCGGCCGGGCGAGGTCATCGATTTCGACGAGGTGGCCGACGTGGCCAAGCGGGAGCGGCCCAAGCTCATCGTGGCCGGGGCCACCGCCTACTCGCGCCTGATCGAGCCCGAACCCTTCCGGGAGATCGCCGACGCCGTCGGGGCCCGGCTCATGTTCGATATCGCCCACCCGGCCGGGCTTGTCGCCGGCGGAGCCCACCCGAACCCTGTGGCGTTGGCCGACGTGGTCACCTTCACGACCCACAAGACCTTGCGGGGGCCGCGCGGCGGAGCCATCGTGTGTCGGGCCGATCTGGCCAAGGCCATCGACTCGGCCGTGTTCCCGGGTCTCCAGGGGGGACCGCTCGAGCACGTCATCGCGGCCAAGGCGGTGGCGTTTCGCGAAGCGGCCCAGCCGTCGTTCCGCCTCTACGCCAGCGCCGTGGTGGCCAACGCCCGGGCCCTCGGGGAGGCGCTCGTGCGCGAGGGCTTCCGGCTCGTCTCGGGGGGCACCGACAACCATCTGCTCCTCATCGACCTGCGGTCCTTCGATGAGACCCTGACCGGCAAAGAGGCGCAGGAGGTCCTCGACCAGTCGGGGATCACCTTGAACCGCAACACGATCCCGGACGATCCCCGGTCGCCCTTCGTGACCTCGGGACTGCGTCTCGGAAGCGCGGCGGAGACGACGGCGGGCATGGGCGTCGGTGAGATGGACGAGATCGCGGCGCTGATGGGTACGGCTCTGCGGGGGCGGACCGATGAGGGCGAGCTGGCCCGTGTGCGTGCCTCGGTGCGCGCTCTGTGCGACCGGTTCCCGCCGTACCCCGGCTTGTCCGGCCCCGGGGGCGCCGCCGCCGCCGGTCCCGGCGGTCGAGGGGACTGACGTAGTGCCCCCCGTGGGGGCGTACGTCGTGGTGGCCGTCGTGGCCGCCGTGGGCACGTACGTCGCCATGTTCCCGATCCGGCGCCTGGCGATGCGGATCGGGTTCGTCGACGAGCCCGACGAGCGTCGGATCCACACCCGGGTGACGCCCAACGGTGGTGGGGTGGCCATGTTTGCCGCCTTCCTGGTGGCGATGATCGTGGCCTCGCAACTCCCGCAGTTCCAAGGCATCTTCCAGGGGTCGTCGGAGCCACTGGGACTGGTTCTCGGTGCCGCCGTGATCTTCGCCGTGGGTCTGGCCGACGACGTGAAGGACGTCTCGGCGCCGGCCAAGATGGCGGGCGAGGTGCTCGCCGCCATGGTCCTCGTCTACCTCGGTGTGACGATGGAAAACTTCAAGATCCCGCTGGTCGGATTCCTGGTCCTGTCGCCCGGTAGCGCATGGACGCCCCTGCTCACGGCGTTGTGGGTCATCGTGATCACGAACGCCGTGAATCTCATCGACGGCCTCGACGGATTGGCCACGGGCATCGTGGCCATCGCTTCGGGTGCCCTCGCCGTCTACGGCTTGCGACTCGTCGACCAGGGTCAGCTCTCCCCCGACAACCTCGGTCCCCTCATCGCCGTGATCGCCTTCGGGGTGTGTGTCGGCTTCCTCCCCCACAACTTCCATCCGGCGCGTGCCTTCANNAGACCTACTTCTTCTTCGCCCCTCTGTTCATCCCCCTGTTCATCCTGGGGGTCCCCATCGCCGACATGGCGTTTGCCTTCGTCCGGCGCGCCGCCAAGGGCCAGGGCTTCCACATCCCCGACAAGGACCACGTCCATCACCGCCTGCTGCGACTCGGCCAT
>PKWD01000042.1 GCA_003131945.1 Acidimicrobiaceae bacterium | reverse complement strand
CGGAATGCCCACGCGGTCGCCCTCACGGAAGCGGACAGCCTCCACCCCGATACTGTCGACGATCCCGACGACTTCGTGACCCGGAATGACCCGGGAATGTTTGGGGGACAAGTCACCTTCGGCCAGATGGAGATCTGTCCGGCAGACGCCGCATGTCCGTACGCGGACACGAATCTGGCCGCGACCTGGTAGCGGGATCGGTCGCTCCAACCGTCTGAGCGGATTGCCATCGACCGGCCCCGGGGCGTCGACCACCCATGTCTGCATCGTGTCCGGTGGCATTGCTTCATCTCCCACTAGGGTCCTGACCGATGACGGGGACAAGCATGGCCGACGCTGCGGGCTGATGCCGGCCGTCCTCGGACCTGCCGATCTCGTCCTGTGCTCGGGCACGCTGCCTCGGGACACTCCCTTTCTCGACCGTCTCCGAGCGGCCTCGGCGGCTGGATTCAAAGGGATCTCCCTCTGGGGTCGCGACTACCGCGCCGCGCGTGACGACGGACACAGTGACGCCGATCTCCGGTCGATGGTCGATGACCACGGTCTGGCCGTCGCCGAGCTCGATCCGGCCTGGTGGTGGACTCCGGGTGCCCGAAAGATCCACATCCCGCCCGAAGCGGACCCGGTCGACGTCTTTCGTTACGACGAGAATGAGCTCCTGCGTATCGGTGAGGTCTTCGGAGCCCGGTCGATCAATGCCGCTGACGTCCTTGGTGGCAACTGGAGTCTCGAGGAGGGTGCGGCAGGGTTCGCTGATCTGTGCGATCGGGCGGCGTCGCACGGGCTCCTCGTCCACCTGGAATGGCTGGCATGGTCGAAGGTCCCCGATCTTGCGACGGCCCTGGAGATCGTCCACCTGGCCGACCGGCCCAACGGCGGCCTCATGCTCGACGTGTGGCACTGCGCCCGGACGGGCACGACCACGGCGCAGCTGCGCGCCCTTCCCGGCCAACAGATCCTGGCCATTCAGGTCGACGACGGACCGGCCGTTGCCGAGGAGAACCTCGTCGACGCCACCCTCCACCACCGTCGCCTCCCGGGCGACGGTGACTTCGATCTCGTGGGCTACCTCGGCGCTCTGAACGACACCGGATCACGCGCTCCCATCGGCGTCGAGGTCTTCTCTGACGAGCTCCATGCTCTCGGCCCTGACGCGGCGGCCTCCCTGGCGGCCGACGCCATGCGGCGACTCCTCCACGAGGTCGATTCGGGGGCAGCTTCGTGACGAGTTCGCACGGTGGTGACGACCGGCCCGGTCTCAGAGTCGTCGTCGTCGGGACGGGCTTCGGGTGCTACACCCACGTCCGGACTCTTCGCGCTGCCGGGTGTGACGTGGTGGCGCTCGTCGGTCGTGATGCCACCAAGACGGCGGAACGGGCCCGGATGTTCGATGTTCCGAGGGCCTGTCGTTCCTTGACCGAAGCGCTCGAGATGCCCGACGTCGCCGCCGTGACGATCGCCACTCCTCCGTTCACTCACGCCGCCCTCGCTCTCGAAGCCATCGCCGCCGGCAAGCATGTTCTGTGCGAGAAACCCTTCGCCGCCGACGCGGCCGAGGCCCGTACGGTGCTCGGCGCGGCCGAGGCCGCCGGGATCGTTCACGTCATGGGTACGGAGTTCCGCTACGACGCCGGGCAGGCATTGCTGGCACGGGCCGTGGCCGACGGATCCGTCGGTGAGCCTCGCATCGCCACGTGGATCATGCACGTACCCGTTCTCGCCGACAGCGCTGCCGAGGTCCCGGACTGGTGGGCCGACGCTTCGGTCAGCGGCGGGTGGCTGGCCGCCCATGGCTCCCAGCTCATCGATCAGATCCGGGCCACCCTCGGTGAATTTGGCGGCGTGAGCGCGTCGCTCGTCCATGTCGTGGACCGACCGATGAGCGCCGATGACGGCTTCGTCGTGCACTTTCGGATGCACAGTGGTTGCGTCGGCACGCTCCAGAGCACGGCATCCGATCACGGGATCATGGTCGAGACCCGGGTCACCGGATCGACGGCGACGGCGTGGATCGAAGGAGTGGGGGCCACGGTCAAGGTGGCATCCGCCGCCGGGGTGCGGACGCTGCCCGCCATCGAGAGTATGCCGACGGTGCCTGCACCTGCCCTGCCGGAGGGGTCGATGACGACGACCTATGAGCACATGATCAACTTCGGCGTCGAGTACGGCCCCTATACGCGCCTGGCGGCCGCCTTCCGTGACCTGATACTCGGGCGGCCGGTGCCCGATCCACCGCCGGCGACATTCGCCGACGGCGTGGCCATGATGACGGTGCTCGACGCCATACGTCGTTCGGCGGCCGCCGGCGGAGCGTGGATGGAGACGGGTCCGTCTGACCAGGCCGCTGTCGGCGCGCCCTGAACGCCCAGAACGGTGTCGGCTGTCGATCGAAGGGGCGTCTACAGCCCGATCATCATGCCGGGCATGGCCAGTGCCTCGGTGGCCACTCGCAACGTATCCCTGGCGGCGGTGTCTCCCTGAGAGGCGTAGGCCCGGAGTACCAGAATGTCGGTCACGCCCTGCGCCCTGACCGGTGGCGGAGGGAGTCCGGTGGTATCACCGACGATCTCGGCCCGCAGAGCCGTCGCCGCCTCCGTGGTCGTCAGGGCGTTGAGCACGGCGGCGGCGGCGGCGGCCCGTTCGACCCAGGGTCGCGCCTCGCCGACGCGGCCAGCGAGAACGAAGGCGAGGGCCTGGAATACCTGCGTCAGGTCGGCGATAGGCCCGAGGTCGGGTCGGTCGGCCGTTTCCACGTGATGAAGCGCTTCGTCCACACGTCCGGCCATGGTGAGCTCCGCTTCGATGATGAGTTTGGCCACACGGACGACAGGATCGGTAGATGACTGGGGTGGGAACGGCGGCACGGCGTCCGGCGTGCCGCGAGCGACGGTGACGGAGAAGGCCGCTGCCCATCCGAGCCACGGGTCGCGGCGCACCGAGGTACCGGTGGCGCGCTCGAGAGCGATGATGTGCTCGGCCGCCTCCTCGAACCGCCCACTCATGCGCGCCATGATGGCCAGGAGGCTCCACCCCTGCACGGCCTGATCGCGCGACCCGAGCTCCTCGGCCAATTCCGCCAAGCGGCGGGCGAATCCTTCCGCTTCCTCCATGTCCGGGGGCCGGCCACAGAACGAACGGAGAAAGTGATTCCAGGCCAACGTCGTGAGCGTGTTCAGCTGCTTCGAGCGGTCACCGGCGGCATCAGCGAATTCGAGGGCGTCCGCCAACCACTTCGCAACGCGCGGGTCGGTCGGTTTCACCAGCGACAGAAAGGACGACACCGCCATGGTGCCCGAGAGGTCGTCGCACTGTTCGAAGAGCGTCAGCGAGTACTCGAGCTCGTCGGCAGCCTCCTCCATGCGGCTCAGGTTGAAATACGCCACGCCGGAGTTGGCGCGCGCCCAAGCCTCCTTGGCCGTGATCCCGAGCGTATGCCACTGCCGTGCCGCCTCCTGAAGGCCGGGCAACGCCGATGACGGGTCAGCGAACATCTTTGATGAGGCGGCCGTGTGATCACGCTCGACGGCCACGGCGGGATCGTCAGGATCATCTCGGATCATCGCCAACGTGCGCAGTGCGTCCTCATCCCTGCTCGACAGAGCCTGCAGCTTGGCCAGATCCAACAATGCCGACGCTTCCAAGCACCCCAGAGCGACGGCCCGCTCGAGGAGGCGTAGGGCGTCGAGATGGCGAGAGGTAGCGATGAGCGCCTGACCGGCCACGACCAATGCCTCGACCGCTTCCGCTGTCAGGTCGACATCGTCGGCCAGGTACTCGACGGCACGATCGAGGTGGCGGGCGCGCTCCTCGGGCGTCGCCACCAAGCAAGCCGCTTGGCGGTGCAGCTCACCTCGAAGGTTGTGGGGAAGCGTCTCGTAGGCAACCTCTCGCAGCAAAGAGTCCACCGTGTCGTAACGACCGTCGGGACCATGGCGCAGGAGCCCGACCTCGACGAGAGATCGCAGTGTGGAGGCCGCCTCCGCTGATCCGAGACCGGCGACCTGTTCGACGGTGGCGGCGTCGCCTACCACCGCCACATGCTGGAGCCCGAGCTTCAAGCTGGGTTCGAGGGCGTCCAGCCGGGCGGCGAGCAGAGCCTGCAGGGTGGCCGGGATGGCGGCGTGAGCGGCCAGGCGATACTGATCGCCGTCGTCGACCAGGGACCCGCGGGCACGGGCCATGGCCACCAGTTCGCGCAGGTACAGCGGATTCCCGCTGGCCCGGTCCACGAGAAACTCGGCCGCTTCGGAGGCCAGTGGCTTGTCGCAGACGAANNGCCGGCCAGCGTGGCGGCGTCGCTCCGGCTGAGCGGAGCCAGACGAACGGTTGTCGCCGCCGGAAAACGGGTGAGCCATTCGCCGGGCTCGGTTCGCCCGGCCAGCACGGTGAGGAGTGCCACATTGCTCAGGCGACCGGTCAACTCGCCCAGGATCTCGAGTGTGCGGTCACCGCTGTGGTGCATATCGTCGATGATCAACAGCAGGGGCCCGCTGGCACCCTTCTCCTGAACCAGACGGGCGAAGGCCCACAGTTGTTCCTGCGGGATCCCGGCCGGATCGATGGCCCGCAGTGACGGGTCCAGTTCGCCGCCGATGGATCGCAGCCGGGCGTTCACTTCGGAGTCGTGCGCCGGCCCCAGCTGGCGGATGACCTCGGCCGCCACCCGCGATCCTCCCATCGTGCCGTAGGCCGGGTACGTAGCCCGCAGTACCTTTCCCTCCGTGGCCACCACGCGCACCAACTCGTTCAACAGCCGGGTCTTTCCCGACCCCGCCTCGCCGCACAGCAGGACGACGTGAGGCTGGCGGTCCTCCTTGACGCGACGCCACTGGGCGGCGAGGAATGCGAGTTCGTCGTGGCGACCGACCAACGGGGGCCCGTCGACCGCCGGCTCGGCATCGACGGGCCGCAAGGCGACGGCCTCCCAGACGCCGACCGGTTCCTGCTTGCCCTTGAGCACCACGGGCTGGCGCTCGCGGAACCAGATTCCACGACCGGCCAATTCCACCGTCAGTCGACCACAGAGCACCTCGCCCGGCGCCGCCACCTTCTCCAGGCGGGCGGCCACGTTGACGGTATCTCCGATCACCGTGACGTCACCCGCCCGCCCGACAGCGGTCGCCATGACTTCGCCGGAGTTGATGCCGATCGAGAAGGCCAGTTCGCCCCCGAGGGCCCGTACGGCCAGCCCGGCGGCGACGGCACGCTCGGCGTCATCGTCATGCGCCACCGGGACTCCGAACACGGCCATCATCGAGTCACCCATGTACTTGTCCACCGTTCCGCCGTGCTCGACCACGACCCCGGCCAACTCTCGGAACGCCGTGTCCACGATGCGGGCCACAACCTCCGGATCGGTGCGCTCGGCGAATGATGTGAAGCCCACGACGTCAGCGAAGAGGACCGTGGCCAACTTGCGCTCCTCGAGCGAAGGGATGCTCACCTTGACCGCCGCCTGGTCGAGGACCGACCCACACTGTCCGCAGAAGGCCTGGTCCTCAGGATTGGTGGCACCGCAAGAGGGGCAGTCCAAAGCCGCCAGGGTGGTGCCGCACTGACCGCAGAACCGGTTCCCGTCAGGATTGGCGGCCGTACAACTGGGGCAGACAGGCACGGCTTTCAACGTAGTCGGCCGGCGAGTTTTTTCAGTCCTGTCTGACGCTCACAGGCACAGGCCCGTGGTCGTCGACACTGCAGGAGCGCTCTCGACCGATGAGGAACCGGCGACCGCCGAGCTCGTACCAATAAGTCGTGAGCCCGCTGACGGTGCTGTCTTGGTAGGAAACGGTGGTGCGCCCGCTGCTGCTCCTTACGGAGCTGAGCGAGGTCTGGCTCGTACCCCGGAAGATCACGTACCCCGCCACGCGCGTAGTGGATGTCGTGGTCGTCGGTCCTGACGCCACCGTCGTGGTCGCCGGCGCCACCGCCCGTCGTGCCACCGGTGCCGCCGTCCCCATGGCATTGGCCTGCGCCGGACCGGTCGCCGGTGCCCCCGACCCTGACTCCTGGCCGCCCGTATCCCCGCCCGACAGAGCGTTGTGCCGGTTCCCGGGTGGCTGTCACCGGCGTGGCCGCCACCGTCGACCTGGGATCTCTCGACCCCGACGCCGACCAACCGTTCAAGTTCCGGTGGTCTGCGTGTCGATGTAAGGACAGGGTTTGTGACATCGGCAACGTGCCTGGTGAGAGGGCCCAACGGTAAGGGGATAGGGAATGGCGCCTCAGGGGCATGGTGTCGGGGTCGTGCCGCAGGGCATGGCTGCCCGAAGAGAGGAGCCTCCTCGGGAGGATTCATCTCGAGCAACGAATATGAAGAGGACAGCCCCCGTGAGGGACTGGGCCACCGACTTCGACATTCTCGAGCAGGGCTATGTCGCCGACCCGTTCGGGGTGTGGAACGAACTGCGGACCAGGTGTCCGATCGCCCACAGCGGTCGGCGGGGTAGTGAATGGCTGCCGACCCGCTACGAGGACGTCACGGCCATGGCCCACGACACCGAGAACTTCAGCTCACTCGACGTGATGGTCATTCCCCTCGAGGTCGAGCGTCCCGAGCAGCGCGTTCTTCCGTATGGCTTCCCTCCCATCTCGGCTGATCCACCACTGCACACGTGGACACGGAAACTTCTGTTGCCGTGGTTCTCTCACCGCCGGGTGGAGACCTACGAACGTCTGACGCGGCATCTCTGTCGCTCACTGATCAGTGACTTCGTCGACAAGGGGGAGGCCGACGCCGCCGCCGACTATGCCCAACAGATCCCCGTCCGGGTGGTCGCCCACATTCTCGGCGTCCAGGCTGATCTGGCCGACACCTTCACCGGATGGGTCCGCGATGTCCTCGAGTTCGCCGACGACATGGACCGGCGCGTGCGCGCCATCGAAGACCTCGTCGGTTATTTCGTCTCCCAGGTGGAGCATCGGCGTGCACACCCGGGAGATGATCTGCTGAGCTACCTGCTCCAGATCGACATGGACGGTGCCCCCGTCGAAGAGGGCGTCGTCCTCGGAGTGGCAGCCCTCGTTCTCATCGCCGGGGTCGACACCACCTGGAGTGCCATCGGATCGTCGCTATGGCACCTGGCCACCCACGAATCCGACCGGGAACGTCTGGCCCGTGAACCCGACCTCATGCCCGTCGCCGTCGAGGAATTGCTCAGGGCTTACTCGCCGGTCACCATGGCGCGTGTGGTGACGACCGACATCGACTTCGGCGGCTGTCCGATGAAGGCGGGCGACAAGGTACTGATGAACTTCCCGGCCGCCAACCGCGATCCCGAGATGTTCGAGAACGCCGACACGGTCGTGCTCGACCGGGCTCACAACCGCCATGTGGCATTCGGCTCGGGAATTCACCGGTGCGCCGGATCGAATCTTGCCCGCATGGAGCTACGCGTGGCGCTCGAAGAGTGGATCCATAGGATCCCGGACTTTCAGCTGGCCCCCGGAGCGGAGATCACCTGGGCCGGCGGTCAGGTCCGCGGGCCGCGCGTGCTCCCGGTTGTATTCCCGTGAGCGTGAGGTCCGATCCCCGAGACATCCGGCGCCACGTCGGCTAAGGAGCTCCGACCCGGCCCGGCTCCCCGCGCTCGACGACCACGGTCCGTCGAGCACCACCGGTGCGGAAACGGTGTTCGCCGGACCTCGAAGAGACGGCCCGTCAATTATCGCCGGTGGCCCCCCGTGGCGCCGTCGAGGAGCCCCCCGGGCCGGAGTGATCCTGTCGGGTCGAGGGCCCGGTCCTCGGGATCTCGAGGGCCGACCGGACTCACCTCGGACCGCTGGAAATCCGCTCGCCGGCGCCGAAAGAGCGAGAAGCACACCCGCGGCGTCTCGGTAGGTCACAATAGGGCCCATGAATAAACGAGAGCTGGCCAAAGCAGTAGCTGTTCAGGCGGATGTGGACCTCAAGACCGTGTCCACCGTCCTCGAGAGCTTCACCGATGTCGTCACCGCGGTGGTGTCCAAAGGGGAACCGGTGGCCATCACCGGGTTCGCGAAGTTCGTCAAGGTCGACCGTCCTGCCCGGATGGGCCGTAATCCCGCCACGGGTGAGACGATCAGGATCAAGGCCTCGAAGAAGGCTCGGATCACCCCCGTGAAGGCGTTCAAGGATGCCGTCATGTCACCTGGAGGGGCGCCCAAGCTGATCAGAGGCGTGTGGCCGACGAATGACGAGGCTGTGCGTTCGGCCGGGAAGACCGCTGCCCCGGTGGCCATCCGCGCCGTGAAGACGGCGTCGAAGGCCCGCAAGGCCCCGGCCAAGAGGACGGCGGCCCGACGGGCCTCGGCCAAGAAGACGGCGCCCCGCAAGGCCCCGGCCAAGAGGACGGCGGCCCGCAAGGCCCCGGCTCGTCGAGTCACCAAGAAGGCCCCGGCGCGCCGGCGCTAGGCGCTCGGCTTCCCTACTGGGTCGTCGGCGGACCGGTAGGCGAGGTCGTCTGAGCAGTGAGCGGCGGCTGCCCCGTAAGGGGCGGGCCGCTGCCCGCTTGGAACGGTCCCACCTCCAGGCCGGACGTGGCGTAGCTGAGATGTATCGGCTGCGTCACGATGAGCGGGCTCGACCCTGGCGTCGGGGTGACCTCGAGCCAAAGACCTCCATAGCATTCGTTGGGCGCGCCCGTGGCCGCCTCGCCCGGCTGGAGCACGTGGTCGCACGTATCGGAGTAGCTGAGCTCGAACGATGCACGGGCCCCGTGAGCCAGGATGACGGTGGCCGACGGGGTCGTGGTTCCGACCGCTGCTGTCGTCCCGACGTCACCAGCGGTGCCGATCGTGGCCGTGTCGCTGTTCGGAGCGGGGAGCGGGGTTCCATTCTGGGCCACCGCACCGAGGACGGGGTAGCCGGCGAGACTGCACGTCGCCAGGGAGAGATTGCTGAGGCCCACCACCTCCTGGACGCTGCCACTCGTCTGGCGCCAGTCGGACACCACTGCACTCAGTTGAGGGCTCTGGCAACGGGCCGGTCCCGGAACCGTCGTCGATGTCGTCGACGTGGTCGGGTTGGTGACACCACTGGCGCGCTTCTGGGTGTGGTGGTGCTCGGCGTAGAATTTGTGCACGACGACCGCCAGCCGGTCGATGCCGACAGCGGCGGCGACCACCACCACCGCCGCCGCCACCACGAGCACAGCGAGACGGAGGCGTTGCCATCTCCGCCGCCTCCGCACCTGGCGCCGCACCATCTGCTGCACCCGCATCGGGTCGTTCACAGCGGCAGGGGGACGGCCACTCGGTATTCAGGGCTCCGCACGGGTGGGGCCGACCTCAACGAGCGTGAGGACCCGTCCGGTTCAGGCAAGCACGACCTGACCGTACGTACTGCAGAGCCCCCACGCTTCGATCATGAGGAAGGCGAGGACAATGGCCAGGATGACCGGCGTCCTCCACCGGTTGCCCGATGACGCCATGGCCGGCGCCATGTACCAGCCGGGAAGCAGGCTGGGAATCTGGGCCAGATAAGAAGACAGCGGCACCGCGTCGGCGGGCAGCGGTTCATCGGGGTCGGCCGCCAGGGCCAGGGCGGTGAGCTCCTCGTCCGTGATGGGGTCGTCGAGCGCCGGATCAGTGGCTCCCGCTTCCCTTACGTCTGCGCTGATCACGTCGACCACAGGACGAGTCCTCTCCCCACCGGCACCCTGGAATAGCGTCCCCGACAATCGTAGCGGTCGCCCGATCTGTGTACCGGGCAGCGGAAATGTGACCGGGGCACCGGGCGCCGAAAAGTTCGGAACGCTTCAGAGGTAGACTCTGTGTGCGGCTGGCACGCCGGTATCCTGGTCCGGCGGTCAGTGGTTTGGGGGGGTGTCGTCCATGAAGCGACGACAAATGCGGTGGATTCTGGCGTCTACGGCGGCGGCAGCGGGTCTGAGCCTGGTGCTCGTGGCTCCCATGGTCGACGTCGTGTCAGCCTATGCCACCGCTCCCGTTGCCTCCCAGAGTCAGCTCTTGGTCCCCCCCACCGGGACACCATCGGGCACCAGTGACGGTTACTCGGGCTACTACGAGAATCTCGTCGGANNCACGAACACCAGCACCTGGGCCACCCAGATTCGCCTCCTGGCCGTCATCGACAGCCAGACCGGCTCCGGCAATGTCGGCGAACACGGGGGTGGTGTCGAGATCGGATGCACCAAGACCGGCAGCCCTTCCTATGCGGCGGCCCTCTGCGATCCGTCGCTCTCGAGTGACCTTTCCTACTCGGGTGGCTGCGACTCCCTCACCGATCCGGTGGCCCCCGGGGACGCCGTCACCGTGACCGTGACCGCCAGCGGAGGTTGCGACCCGACCTGCTCGTCGGTGGCCACCACCGTGAATGACACCGAGACCTGGTCGAAGTCGGCCGCCAGTGCGTCCAACTCGGACTTCGACACGTTCGTCGCCGTCGTCGGTGTCCCTCCCCTGATGGACTTCGGCAAGGTCACCGTCAGCCGCCTGTCGGTCAGCGGCGCCGGCTTCGGGGGACAGAAAACCAACCTTGTCGATCTCGCCGGCCATACTTTGGCCCGGGCCGGCCGGCTCACCAAGGGCCGGTCGAGCTTCACTCTGAAGTGGGTCCGCGCCGACTGACAACCGTCGCCCGACGGCGAATGCTTTACCGGCCGAGCAGGACACCGGCCAGGCGGTGCGCTCCTTCGGCCAGATCCTCCGGCGTCGCCGTGGCATAGGAGAGTCGCAGGCTGGCGCCCTGCGGCATGGTCACGGCGAAGGCCGAGCCGGGAACGTAGGCCACGCCGTGGTCGATCGCCTCCCGAAGCAGCGCTTCGGTGTCGACGCCGATCCGGCGTACCTCGGCCCACAGGAACATGCCGCCCTCGGGATGAACGATGGCCAGATCGGATCCGAATTCTGCGGCCAGAGCACCGGACAGGACCCGGGCCTGGCTCTGATAGTGGGCCCGCAGGACCATCACGTGATCGGTGAGGAACCCCGGTCTCGTGAGCAGACGAAAAGCAATGCCCTGGGCCAGGGTCGACGTGTGCAGATCGACGGCCTGTTTCACGAGCACCAGCGCCGGGGCCAGCACCCTCGGGGCCACCACCCAGCCCACCCGCAGCCCGGGGAAGAGCACCTTGGATATCGTCCCGATCGACACCACCCGATCGCTCAAGGTGGCCAGCGGCGGTGGTGCCGACCCTGAGAAGCGGATCTCCCCGTACGGATCGTCCTCGACGATGAGGAACCCGTAGCGATCAGCGAGCTCGGCCAGCCGCCGGGCCCGACTCGTCGAGAGCGTGGCGCCGGTGGGATTGTGAAAGTTGGGCACGACATAGACCAGTGACGGACGCAGACCCTCGCCCAGTCGCTCCTCGAGCACCTCCACGCACAGCCCCTCACCGTCTGTCGGCAGACCGACGAGGCACCCGCCGCTCAGCGCCAAGGCCTGGATGGCGCCCACGTAGCCGGGATNNGCCGATCTCCAGGGTGGCGCGGGCCACGAGGTCGAGAGCCTGCTGTGAGCCGTGGGTCACGAGCACCTGCTCGACCCCCACGCCGTGGCGCGCCGCTATCCATTCCCGCAGAGCCGGATCGCCCTCGGTGGACGAGTACTGCAACGCCCCCGGCTCGTCGCGGAGCAGCTCGTCGACGACCCGACGGGTCTCCTCGACCGGGAAGTGCAGCGGCGAGGGAAGACCACCGGCGAGCGAGATGATCCCCGGCCGGTGGACCAGATCGAGCAGCTCCCGGATGGCCGAGGAGCTGATCCGGCTCACCGCTCGTGACTGGTCCATGGCTGCTCAATGTGACATAAGTGGACCATGACAAACAGATCCACTTCCGCCAAAGTGGCACGATCCGGTGAGCTGCGACGCCTGGTGGGCACCCTCGGGGACTGGGCCATCGGCCCCGGTCCTCTGTTCCGCCAGCTGTCGCGGTCCGTGGCCGGCGCCATCGAGAGCGGATCCCTGGCCGAGGGCGTCCGCCTGCCCTCGGAGCGGCGACTGTCCTCGGCTTTGTTCGTGAGCCGCGGCACCGCCGTCGCCGCCTACGACCTGCTGGTGGCCGATGGTCTCGTCGAACGTCGCCACGGCAGCGGGACCTACGTGGCCGGGCCCGACGCGCTCGGCCTCCCCGACGGCCGGGAGGGATCCGCCCTCGTGCACCGCCTGGTGGAGCGCAGCAGCGCCCGCTCGCCCATCATCGATCTGTCGATATCGGTCCTCCACGACGCCGCCGGCCTGCCCCCCGCCACCCTGTCGACAGCGGACCTCCGGGCCATGATGCCCGAGACCGGCTACAGCCCCTGGGGCTCGTCGCCGCTCCGGACCTTGATCGCCGAGCGCGTCACCGGATGGGGACTGCCCACCACCTCCGGCCAGGTCGTGATCACCGCCGGCGCCCAGCAGGGCATCAGCGCCGCCGCCTCCTGCTGGCTCCGACCGGGCGACACCGTCGTCGTCGAGGATCCCACCTACCCCGGCGCCGTGGCCGCCTTCGCCCAGGCCGGCGCCCGCTTCGTCGGCGTGCCCCTCGATGGCCACGGCGTCCGCCTCGACGAGCTGAGCGAGGCCATGGCCGCCCGGCCCGCCCTCGTCTACCTGCAGTCGACCGTCCAGAGCCCGACCGGGACCGTCCTGTCCCTGGCCCGACGCCGGCGTGTGGCCGAGCTCGTCCGCCACTACCGCGTGCCCCTCCTGGAAGACCTGGCCCTCGCTGATCTGTGCTGGACGCCGGCCCCACCCCCGGTGGCCGCCTTCTGCCCGGAGGCGTCGGTGGCTGTCGTCGGCTCTTTGAGCAAAGTCCTCTGGGGTGGGTTCCGGCTCGGCTTCGTGCGGGCACCGGAGCCCCTGGCCCTACGGTTCGCCCGGGTCAAGGCCACCGGCGACCTCGGCACCTCGGCCCTCAGCCAGCTGCTGGCCGAGCGCCTGCTCACCGGCACACCCGGCCTCTGGGGCAGCCGATCCCTCGAGTTGCGGCGCCGTTACCAGGTGCTCGCCGCCTCTCTCACCCGTCGGCTGGGCCAGTGGCGCTTCGACGAACCGGCCGGTGGCCTCTCTCTGTGGGTGAGCCTCGGTGGCATCGACGCCGAGCGCTTCGCCCAGAGCGCCCTGCGCCACGGGGTGGCCGTGGCCACTGCCACGCCCCTGTCGGTGTCGGACCGCCATGGCGACCGGATCCGCCTGTCCTTCGCCTCCCCTCCGGCCGTGCTCCGTGAGGGGGTCGATCGGCTCCGGGCCGCTTGGGACGCTCTCAGCCCGTAGCCGCCTGGCCGATGTCGGCCCGACGTCAGGTGGCCGGAGCCGTGAAGCGCACCGGCAGGCGGGCCGGTCCCCAGATACCGAACGTGGACGGCTTCCACTTGACCGGCCCGTCGGCCACCAGATCCGGCATGCGGCGGGCGAGGAGCGGCAGCGCCTCTTGGAGCTCGGCCCGGGCCAGGGCCGCCCCCATGCAGAAGTGGATGCCGGACCCGAACGTCAACTGCACGGCCTGGCGATCGGCCGTGATGTCGAAGGCCTCCGGCGAGGCGAAGACGCCGGGGTCCATGTTGGCGCCGGCCAGGGCGACCGAGACGATGGTGCCGGCCGGGAACAGGACGTCGCGGTACTCGATGTCCTGCGACGCCACCCGCGCCGTTCCCCGTACCGCTCCCAGGTAGCGCATGGACTCCTCGACCGCCCGGGACGCGAGCTCCGGTTGGCGGGCGAGCAGCTCCCACTGGTCCGGGTGCTCCGAGAACAGCGCCACGCTGCAGGCCAATTGGTTCCGCGTGGTGTCGGTTCCCGCCATCAGCACGGCCTCGGCCAACATCACCAGCTCGTCGCTCGACAGCCGGTCCCCCTCCTCCTCCATGGCGATGAGAGTGCTGAGCAGATCGTCGGTGGGGTGGTGGCGGCGTTGCTCGATCATCGAGTGCACGTAGGACTCGAGCTCTCCTGAGGCCCGCTCGATGGCCGGGAGATCGGTGGCCAGGTCCTGGTTGAAGATCCGGAAGATGTCCGTGGCCCAGCCCGAGAAGAGCTTCCAGTCCTCCTTCGGCGCCCCCAGCAGTTCGCAGATGATCGGGATGGGGTAGGGCTCGCAGATGGCGGCCACGAATTCGCACCGGCCCCGGGCCTCGACCTCGTCGACGAGCCCCGACACGACCTCGCGCATGAAGGGACGCAGCCGGTCCGTCGACGTCGGCGTGAAGGCCGGCGCCACCAGGCGCCGGAGCCGGGCGTGCTCGTCGCCCTCCATGGACAGGATCGACTTCCGCCGGTTGCTCATGTACCCGTCGGGCTCGACCCCGGCCATCTGGGGGATGAGCGACAGCGCCGAATGGAACCGGCGGTCGCGCAACACGGCCACGGCATCGCGGTAGTCGATGAGCATGAAGCCCAGGGGGGTCCGGGTCAGCCAGTGCTCCTGACGGGCCAGGCGGATGGCGGCCAGCACCTCGGCCCGTTCCAGACCGGCCGTCTCGAGAGCAGGTAACGCTAGGTCGTGCGCTGACGTAGCGGGCATCGACGTCCCCCTGACACGGGTTGCGGGCCAGGGCCAGGCTACCTCCGCGCTTGTCGGGCCGGTGTCCCGGTCAGCGGCCGAAGGCGCCTCGGGCCGCCGCCGAACCCCGGGCCGACAGGTCCAAGAACCCGTAGGTCCCGAGGTCGAGCAACTCGCGCGCCGCCTCCACCACCGCGCCCAGGGCGGCGAAGGCGAAGGCGCCGCCCACCGATATCCGGCTGACGCCGATGGCGGCCAGCTCGCTCACGGCCGGGGTCCCGGGACGGGCGAGGACGTTCACAGGCCGGTCGACCTCGTCGACGACCCGACGGATGTCCTCCAGGCGGGTGAGGCCGGGAGCGAAGAGGACGTCGGCTCCCGCCTCCTGGTACTTCTGGAGCCGGGCCACGGTGTCGGCCAGATCGTGGCGACCGTGCAGGTGGTTCTCCGCCCTGGCCGTGAGCACCAGGTGCACCTCACCCTGGTGCGCCGCCTCGGCGGCGGCGCCCACCCGCTCGGCCGCCATGGCCACGTCGTAGATCGGCGCCTCGACCCGACCGGTGGAATCCTCGATCGAGCAGCCGGCCAGTCCGGCCTCGACGGCGCGCCGGACCGTCTCGGCCACCGCCGCCGGGTCGTCGGCGAATCCGTTCTCCAGATCGGCCGACACCGGGAGGTCGGTGGCCTCGACGATGGCGCGGGCGTGGGCCAGCACGTCGTCGCCGGGGACGGCCCCGTCGAGACGACCGAGGGTCGACGCCAGTCCACTGCTCGTCGTGGCCAGGGCCTCGAAGCCGAGCGAGGCCAGGAGCTTGGCCGACCCGATGTCCCACGGGTTCGGCGTCAACAGCGGGGTGTCGGCCCCGTGGCGTGACCCGGGGAGCGATCCGTGGAGGGCGAGGAAACGTCGGGCCTTGTCGAGTTGCGTCGGCACGTCCCGAGGCTACCGGCGCCGGCGTTTTCAGTCGGGAGGGACCGGAGGCCCTGATCAGTGAGTCCCGATGGTGGCCCTGAGGTTCGTCACCGTCATGGCGAACGTCCCGTTCGAGGCCCGGAACCACGGAGCCGTGCTTCCCACCACCTCGAGCTCCACGGTGTCGCCCGCCGGCACCGTGTACTCGTTCGGGTTCAAGGTGAACACCACGTTCGTGTCGCCCGTCGTGGCCGTCCCGGCCTGGGCCGACTGGTTGACGCTCGGGCGCACGACGCCGGCCTCGATGATCTGGCGGGTGGCGCCACCCGGGCTCACGTCCCACAACCGACCCACCAGTTCGGGGAAGTCGCCCACCACGTGCAGGTGGGCCGTCACCCGGAGGCCACCGATGAGGGTTGTGCTCTTCGTCATCGTCTGTGCGGCCACCGCCGTCCCCGGCTCACGGGCGGCCGGAAGAGGGTCGCAGAGCTTCGACTGGTAAGCGGGATTGAGCGCGGCCGATACGGCCGGGCTGCCGCCCGCCGAGGTGACCGTCTGGGCCGGGTCCGCCGACAGCCGCAGCGTTCCCGTGGTGAGCGCCGCCCACGACGAGGCGGTGAGCACGGGGGACGACGGTGCCGTGGCCGGGCAGGTCTGGCCCACGGCCAGCACCTCGGAGGGCGGGGAGCGGTGATCGAGCATCACCGTGTCCAGGAACGACAACGCCGCCGCCGTCTGTCGGGTGACGTCGGCCGTCTTGGCCTGGGCCCATCCGTGGCCGTAGTCGTCGAAGATGAGCAGCAACGGGTTGTGGACCTTGGCCCGGGCCAGGCTGTCGGTGAAATGGAGGGCCTCGGTCACGGGGAACAGGGTGTCGGTCCATCCGTTCTGGATGGCCAGCGCCGGCACGCCCCCCGCCGGCAGCGGGATGCCGATGGCCGAGTGGTACGTCTGGAGCTCGGCCAAGGCGGCGGAGTCGGTGGCCGAGTAGGGCTCGCCGGCGCTGATGGCCTTGTACCACGAGGTGAGATCGGCGCTCGGGTCGGCCCCCGGCGGCGCCAGGAAGGCTCCGGCGGCGACGCCGTAGAGCAGGGTGTTCCAGCTCTGCTTGTCGACCCCGATGGGGGTCAGGTCGGCCGACGCCGGCGTGTCGGTCGAGGTGAGGACGCGTCCGTTGGGGTCGAGGGCGGTGACCAGATCGTCCCACGGCCACTGGGCGTAGCCGGCGGCGATCGACATGGGGACGTGGTGGACAGGGCTCGTCCACGGGGCGAAGCGCCCGTTCGTCAACCGCACCCGGTTCTCGAGGGCGGCCAGCTCGAGGGTCTGGCCGGCGCCGTAGGAAATACCGGTGACGGCGATGGCGGGCTTCACCAGACCTTCGTCCACCAATTCGCCGGACAGGTACTGGGTATCGCGGATCTCGTATCTCTGGTCGGCCAGGTGGATCCATCCCCGGGCGCAGGCCGGCATGCCGGCGCGCGAAGCGGCGGTCCCGCAGGAGTCACCGAAACCGCGTGCCGTGTACATGAGAACGGCGTAGCCCTTGGTGGCCATCGTCACGTCGTCGATGGCACCGTCGTCGGTCGACACCTCCCAGTCGGACTTGCTGCCGCCGAGGCCGTGGAGCATCACGATCAGCGGGAACGGACCCTTGCCGGTGGCCGGCAGCGCCACGTCGGCGTCGAGGGGCACCCCGTCGAAGCTGGGGATGCGCAGATCCTTTCCGGCGCTCTGCCCGCCGGAGCACAAGCGGATGCCGTGGCGTGGCTCACAGGTGAGCTTTCCGAACGGACGGGGGACGGCCGGTGGCGGCGGCTCATGCACGGTCGCCGCCGATCCGGCGTCGGTCGGGGACGCCTTTGCACCGCTGCAGGCCGACAGGAGGACGACGAGGCTGAGGGCGAGAACCGGTCCCGCTTGTCGACACCGGTGGAGGCTCACGATGAGAAGGCAGCGTACAGGCGACGGATGATCGTCGGGCGATGAGATCGGGCGATCGGCGTCAGCCGGTCGGAGCGCCGCCCTCGTCGGTCGCCGCCAGGTCGTCATTGGCGTAGCGATCGATGGTGGGGCCCACCCAGCGGGCCACGTCGCGGCGATCGGCGCTGGCGATGGGTTCCACCCGCATGATGTAACGCACCCAGGCCAGACCGAGGAGCTGGGAGGAGATGAGGGCGCGACGACGCTCCTGGGTGTCGTGGTCGTCCCCGGGCCGGCCGTGCGCGGTGAGCCGGTCGCTCAGGAACTCGCGCATGGCGTCGGCTGTCCGGGGCGAGGCGGCCACGGCCTGGACGAGGGTGACGAAGGCGGGGGAGCCAACACCGGGTCCCGTCTCCCACTGGGCCAGAAAGCGCTCCACCAGCCGTTCACCGCGGAGGCGGCTGCGGGGAACACCGCCGGCCGACGGCGGCGGCTTCTGGTACCGGTGGAGCCGGATGATCCAGCGTCACCCGGTGACAGCCGGCTTGTCGGCCCTGGCGGTCCTGGTGCTGCTGGCCATCCCGTTGTTCTCGATGCGTCTCGCCTTCACCGACGCCGGGAACGATCCGGCCAACCTCACCACCCGTCAGGCGTATGACCTCCTGGCGAAGGGGTTCGGACCGGGCTTCAACGGTCCCCTGGTGCTCGCCGCTCGAGTGCCGGCCGACGCCCGGGGGGCCGGGTATACGACAGTGGCGTCGTTCGACCAGGCGCTGCGGGCCACTCCCGGCGTGGCCTTCGCCACCCCGCCGCAGTTCAATGCCGATGGCACCACGGCCGTGATCATCGCCTACCCGACGACGGCGCCGCAGGCGGCCAGCACGGCGGACCTGGTGACGCGCCTGCGCCACCGGGTCATCCCCGCGGCCACGGCCGGGACGCAGGTCAAGGTACTGGTGGGGGGCGAGACGGCGGGGGGAGTCGACGCGGCGACGTATCTGTCCTCGCGTCTGTTCTGGGTCATCGGCGGGGTCATTCTGCTGGCCTTCCTGCTCCTGATGGCGGTGTTCCGGTCGGTGGTCATCCCGGTGAAGGCGGCCATCATGAACCTGCTGTCGGTGGCCGCCGCCTACGGGGTGATCGTGGCCGTGTTCCAGTGGGGCTGGGGGGGATCGATCATCGGCATCGGCAGCACCGGGCCCATCGATCCGTGGATCCCGCTCATGATGTTCACGATCCTCTTCGGGCTGTCGATGGACTACGAGGTGTTCCTGCTGTCGCGGATGCGCGAGGAATGGCTGCGGACGGGGGTGAACGCCACGTCGGTGGCCGACGGCCTGGCCAAGACGGCCCGGGTCATCACGGCGGCCGCCGCCATCATGGTCTGCGTTTTCGGGTCCTTCGTCATCGGTGACCCGTTGCGGGTCTTGAAGGTCTTCGGCCTCGGCCTGGCCGCCTCCATCGTCATCGACGCCAGCCTGGTACGGATGGTGCTGGTGCCGTCGGTCATGGAGCTGCTCGGGAAAGCCAACTGGTACATGCCGCGCTTCCTCGACCGGATCGTGCCCACCCTCGGTGTCGAGGTCGACGTGGAGGAGCAGATGAGGCAACGCCCGACCGAGCAGCGCCCGTCGGACGAGCCGCTCATCGGTGTCACCTGAGGTCTCGCTCCACCAGGGCGGCGACGGCGGTGCGGGGACTGCTCAGGACGAGGGCGCTCAGATGCACCAGCTTCTCCACCGGAGCCATCGAGGCCTGGGCCAGGACGATGACGTCGAAGGTCCCGTCGAGGGACTGGAGATGCGAGGCGAGAGAGGCGTAGTAGCGGTCATGGTCGCCGGCTTCGAAGTGTGTCCAGGCCTCGAGACACGGAGCGTCGGTGATCGCCACCCGTCGACCGGCGGCGCCGGCGCTCTCCTCGAGCAGGTGGCGGGTGGGGCCGATGGTGCTCTCGAGGGCGGCCACGATGGCGATGCGGTCCCCTCCGGCCACGGCGATCCGGGCCATGGGCCGGTCGGCCCGCAGCACCGCGACACCGCCGTGGCGGCCGACCTCCTCGGCCGGACCGCCGATGGTGGAGCACGTACAGAGGATGGCCACGGCACCCTCGGCGGTCAGCTCGTCGATGCGGGTGGTGATCCGCCGGCGCAGATCTTCGTCGACTCGGCCCCGGCGGCGGGCGTCGGTGAGCAGGCTCTCGTCGACGACATGGACGGCCCGGTCGTCCGGGGAGATCTCGTCGAGGAGTGCGGAGAACACATCGACATGGACAGCGGCGGTGTGGAGGAAGCCGAAACTCGTCACAGCCAGCTGCGTTTACGGAACATCACGAGCAGACCCACGGCCACGGCGATCTGCAGGCCGATACCGAGGCCCACGAAGGTCCCCCAACCCTGGATGCGACCGATCATCCATCCGAAGTTCTGGCCGAAGAAGCCGGTGATGAAGCTCAAGGGCAGGAAGATGGTGGCGATGATGGTGAGCTGCTTCATGACCTGGTTGAGCCGGTTGGAGACGGTGGACAGGTGTGTGTCCATGGCCCCGCTCAACAGGTCCCGGTAGCTGTCGACGAGGTCGCTGATCCTGATGAGGTGGTCGTAGAGGTCCCGGAAGTAGCGCTCGGCGTCCGGTGTCATGCCCGGAAGGCCGGACTCGGCGCCGGCCAGGTTGGCGAACATGTCGCGCTGGGGAGTGATCACCTTGCGCAGAGACACGAGAGAGCGCTTCATGTCGAACAGGGTCCCCAGCTGCTCCTCGGTGGGCTTGACCAGGATGGCGTCTTCCAGGGAGTCGATCTGGTCGTCGAAATGGGACAGGACGGGGAAGAAGCTGTCGATGAGCGCATCGATGATGCGGTAGAGCAACATGATGTTGCTGCCGCCGCCCTGCTGCCGGCGCAGCGCCGCGCGCGCCCGCAGGTCGTCGAACTGCGAGCAGCCGCCGCGTTCGATGGTCACCATGAATTTTTCGGAATAGAAGCAGTGGACCTCGACGGTGTCGCCTCCGTCGCCCTGGGCTCCGGCGACCACCAGATAGTAGAAGTCGTCGTAGTCCTCGACCTTCGGTCGCTGGCCGAAGTGCTCGGCGTCCTCCACGGCCAAGGGGTGGAAGTGGAAGGAGTTGGCCAGCAGGTCGCTGCCCTCGGCGTCGAGATCGATCAGGTCGAGCCAGAAGTAGGAGCCCGTGGCGATGCTCTGCTTGACCGCGTCACTGGTGGCGTCGCTCAAGGTCCCGTCGACGCTCATGAGGTGCCCGTGCATGGACCGATTCTTGTCGCTGCCTTCTGTGACGTCAGTGACCCTAGGATCGGTGACATGCGATTCAGCGTGTGGCCCAGTCCTCAACGCCCGTGGCGCGACGTCAGGGAGATCGTGGTGCACTGCGACGGTTCCGGATGGGACGGCGCCTACTTCGCCGACCACTTCATGCCCGATGACCCCGGCGGCCGGCCCGTGGACGGCCCCACCCTCGAGTGCTGGTCGGTCCTGTCGGCCCTGGCGGCCGAGACCGGGCACCTGCGGCTCGGGTCCCTCGTGTCGGGGAATCTCTACCGCCATCCGGCCGTGGTGGCCAAGGCGGCGGCCACCATCGACCACATAAGCGGCGGCCGTTTCATCGTCGGGCTCGGAGCCGGATGGCAGAGAAACGAGCACGCCGCCTACGGCATCGACCTCCTCCAAGTCGGTCCCCGGCTCGACCGTCTGGAGGAGTCCTGCGCTGTCATCAGCTCACTGCTGGCCGAGACCCGGACCACATTTTCGGGCGCGTCCTATCAGATGACAGATGCCCCCTGTGACCCCAAGCCGGTCCAGGCCCATCTTCCGCTGCTGGTGGGCGGGAGCGGAGAGAAACGGACGATGAGGATCGCCGCCACCTACGCCGACGAGTGGAACGCCTGGGGGACGCCCGAGGATTTCCGTCGTCGCACCGATGTGCTGGCCGGGCACTGCGCGGCGGTGGGACGGGACCAGGGGTCCATCGCCCGGTCGACGCAGGCCCTCGTCTACCTGAGCACCGACGAGAAGTGGCTGGCCCCCCTGCGCCGTGACCCGTCAGCGCGCGCCCGGCTGCTGGGGACACCGGCCGAGCTGGTCGAGCAGGTGGCCGCCTACGACGCCGTCGGGGTCGACGAGCTCGTCATCCCGGACTGGATGATGGGATCGGCCTCTCGCACCGTGGACACCCTCGACCTCTTCTGGAACGAGGTGGCGGTCCACTTCCGTTGATGAGACGGGTCGTTCCACCTCGCTCAAGAAAGAGACGGGGGCTCCGGCTCGGTCGACATGAAGGCGCTGTTGCGCAGCGGCACTTCCTTCAGGAGCCATGTCAGGGCGAAGGCGACGACCATGAAGGGGACTCCGAAGAGAAAGACGCTGTGAATGGCATGACTGAAAGCCTCGACGTAGCCCTGTCGTTGGGCGGCGGGCAGGGCGTTGATCTGGGCCGGGTTGATGGAGATGCCGCTGCCCGACAGATGCTTCAGAGCCGACTCCGGTAGGTACTTGGGCAGTTCGGCCAGCAGGCGACTGTTGAAGATGGCCCCGAGGATGGCGATGCCGATCACGCCGCCGATCGACCGGAAGAACGTGGCCGACGAGGTTGCCGTCCCCAGGTGGCTGTAGGGGACGGCGTTCTGGACGGCGACGACCAGGACCTGCATGACGGCTCCGAGGCCGAAGCCGACGACGAACATGTACACCGACGACACCGGCAACGACGTCGTCGGGGTCAGGTGGGACAGGAGGAAGAGGCCGATGGCGGTGACGCCGGTGCCGAAGATGGGGAAGACCTTGTAGCGACCCCAACGCGAGATGAGCCGGCCGCTCAAGATGAAGGTGATGAGCATGCCGCCCACCATGGGTAGCAGTTGCAGCCCGGCGCTCGTCGGTGTGGCCCCGTGCACCGTCTGGAGGTAGAGGGGGATGAAGATGATGGCGCCGAACATGATGAAGCCGACGACGAAGCCCACCGCGCTCGACACGTTGAAGACGGCGATCCGGAACAACCCGAGGGGGATGAGCGGTTCGGCCGCCCGGGTCTCGACCAGGCAGAAGCCGACGATGAGCAGAACCGATGCGACGATCATGGCGATGATCGGGAACGAAACCCACCGGTAGGTGGTGCCGCCCCACGTGGTGAGAAGGACGATGGTGGTGACCCCGGCTCCGAGGAGGGTCGTCCCCCAGTAGTCGATGGCGTGCTCGGTCCGCTTGGCCGGGATGTGGAGGACGCTGGCGATGACGAAGAGGGCGATCACGCCCACGGGGATGTTGATGTAGAAGACCCAGCGCCAACTGTAGTTGTCGGTGATCCANNTGTAGAAGACCCAGCGCCAGCTCAGGTCCTGGGTGAACACTCCCCCGAGCAGAGGCCCGATGACGCTCGTCGAGGCGAAGACGGCACCGAAGTAGCCCATGTACCGGCCCCGCTGACGGGGACTGATGATGTCTCCCATGATGGCCTGGGAGCCCACGATGAGCCCACCGGCGCCGATTCCCTGGAGGGCCCGGAAGAGGATCAGCTCCAGCATGG
>PKWD01000341.1:3174-3336 GCA_003131945.1 Acidimicrobiaceae bacterium | reverse complement strand
TCTCCACCTGGATGACGGCGTGGATCTCCGACTGTCCGGTCTCCACCAGTGGGTTCGGCGAGGCCTGGACCGTGATCGTGGTGTTCGGGGCTCCGCCCGTCGCGCCACCGCTGCCGCTCTTGCCGGCCGCGCACTTCTTTCCATTCGGGTGCTTGACACAGG
>PKWD01000341.1:0-3119 GCA_003131945.1 Acidimicrobiaceae bacterium | reverse complement strand
ACTACGTCGAACGTTCACTTGCTCTCTCCTTGTTGTTGGATCCCCAGGGCATCTTCCTGTGCGGGGGAGGCCGTGACAATCGTCAGAGATGATGAATAGTGCGCTGAGAACTCGACTCACCACGTATAGCGTCCTCATTTCTGACCACGTAGAGCATTTGATTCATCACTTTTGACGTAGAGGGACGCCGTTGGTTGGTTCCGGAATCCGTCGCCGGGGCCGGAAACGCCCCCTCCGGGGCCCCGAGGTGGCCTCACAGGGGTGCCGGCCCGTCGGTCATCGCCGAGGCAGGGGCCCCGCTGTCGGGGCACCGGGCGGCCGAGCCTCCCCATCCGCCCCTGACGCCGGGGCCGACGGCATCATCGCCACCGGACCTCCCGGCCCGGCGGGACCCACCCGGGAACCCGTTCTTCGGTCCGGGGTGCTGACGAAGGCTTAAGGGATCCCGCCGTCGACCCGCAGCAGCGCCCCGGTGGTGAAGCTCGAGGCGTCGCTGGCGAAGTAGAGGGCGGCGCCCACCACCTCGTCGGGCTCACCCACCCGCTCGAGCGCATGACGCCGGACACCGAGATTGACCGACTCCATGTCCCAGGCCTTGGCCACGTCGGTGAGGAACGGACCGGCCATGATGCAATTGACCCGGACGCTCGGGCCGTAGGTGCAGGCGAAGCCCTCGGTCAGGCTGTTCATCCCCGCCTTGGCCGCCGCGTAGGGGAGGATGGCCGCATTGGGCCGGATGGAGCCGACCGAGCTGACGTTCAGAATGGAGCCGCCCCCGACGTCCACCATTCGGCTCCCAATGAGGGCGGTGAGGCGGAAGACGCCCTTCATGTTGAGGCCGACGACCTTGTCCCACATGGCCTCGGTGACATCGGTGGGATCGGAGTAGAGAAGCGACATGCCGGCGTTGTTGACCAGCACGTCGACCCGGCCGAACGCCTCGTAGGCACCGTCGACGAGGTCGTCGAGCTCCTCCCAGCGGCCGACGTTGCAGGCCAGGGCCAGGGCCCGGCGACCGGTGGCGGCGGTGATGTCGCGGGCCACCGCCTCGCAGGCCTCGAGCTTGCGGCTGGACACGATGACCTCGGCCCCGGCGGCGGCGAAGGCCTCCACCATGGAGCGCCCGAGACCGCGGCTCCCGCCGGTCACGAGCACCACCTTGCCGGTCAGGTCGAAACGCTGCGCCGGGGTGCGCCAGGGGCCCGCCTCATCCACCGACGGCGTCCCCCTCACCGAAGAGTCGAGGTGCCGGCCAGGTCCGCCGCCTTCTCGGCCAGGGAGAGGACGACGGCGCCGAAAGCCTCCATCTTCGGATTGTCGGCCGTGCCCTTCACCACCCGGGCGTAGCCGGCCTCGAGAACGACGGCCAGCTTGAAGCGGGCCAGGATGACGTAATAATCGATGTCGTCGGTGGGCCGGCCGGACTCGGTCGAGTAGTAGTCGAGGAGCTCGGCCCGGCTGGGCATGTCGGAGTAGTCGACGTAGCTGCCCGTCGTCCGCTCCTCGTCGGGATCGAGCCATCCCTGGATGACCCAGCCCAGATCGAGCAGGGGGTCGCCCACGGTGGCCATCTCCCAGTCCACGATGGCAGCCAGCTTGGCCGGGGCGCCGTGGCGGTACATGACGTTGGCGAACTGGTAGTCGCCGTGCATGATGCCGGGCTGGTAGTGCCGGGGCTGATGGGCCCGCAGCCACTCGGCGGCGACCTCCAGACCGGGGATGTCCCGGAACTGGACGGCGGCCAGGTGGCTCATCCACCGGTCGACCTGCCGTTCGTGAAATCCGTCGGGCCGGCCGAAGCCGGCCAGCCCTTTCGCTTCCCAGTCGACCTTCGACAGCTTGGCGATGCCGTCGACCAATTCGAAGGCCAGACCACGGCGTCCCTCGGCGTCGGCGTCGAACGGAGCCGGCCACCCCCCGCCACCCATGGGGGACCACCCGTCGACGTACTCCATCAGGTAGAAGCAGCCCCCCATGAGCTCGGGGTCGTCGCACACGGCCACGGCCCGGGCGTGGGGAACGTCGGTGTCGGCCAGAGCGGCCAGCAACCGGTACTCCCGCAGCATCGTCTCGTTGCGGCCCTCGGGCACGATCCGCGGCGGACGGCGCAGAGCCATCCGGTGGCTCCCCCGGCGGACGTCGAACAACTCGTTCGAGGCCCCGCCGGTGATGAAGGTGGTCTCGAGGGTCTGGCCCGACCCGGGAAGGTCCCGGTCATCCATCCACTTGGCCAGGAGGGCCTCGTCGATCAGCCCCTTGGTGCGCTCGGCGTCCTCCTCGGGCGTCGTCGCCCCCGGTCTCGCCTCGGCGTTCGCCCCCGACGGCATGGCCGCCATCAGAGGTTCGCCACTTCGAGCTCGAGGTACTCGGCGAACTTCTCCCGGGCGGCGGCGATCTTCTCGGGCAGGTGCTCGGTGGGCCACAGCCCCGGGGCCGCCTGGTAGCGCTTCAGGACCTGCCGGGCCACGGTCACCCGGTGGACCTCGCTCGGCCCGTCGACCAGTCCCATGATCGGCGCCATCATCCACATGCGCCCGAGCGGCATCTCGTTGGACACACCGAGGGCGCCGTGGACCTGGATGGAGCGCTGGACGATGTCGTGCAGCACCTGCGGCGTGAGCACCTTGATGGCCGCTATGTCGTGGCGGACCCGGCGGTAGTCCTGGTACTCGTCGATCTCCCAGGCCACGTAGAGGACGAACAACCGGAACTGCATGAGCTGGGCGTAGGAGTCGGCCACGTAGTTCTGCACGCTCTGCTTGTCGGCCAGCAGGCTTCCCTGGGTCTGGCGCGACAGCGCCCGCTCGCACATCATGTCGAGGGCTTTCTGGCAGATCCCCACCGTCCGCATGGCGTGGTGGATGCGGCCGCCGCCGAGCCGGGTTTGGGCGATGGCGAAGGCCTGGCCCTCCCCGCCGAGCAGGCTCTCGGCCGGCAGCCTGACCTCCTTGTAGTGGATGAGGGCGTGCATGCCGGCGTCCTCGTCGTGCAGGGACTCACCCATGAGCCCGACGTTGCGCACGATCTCCACCCCCGGCGTGTCCGTCGGCACCAGGAACATCGACATGCCCTGGTAGGCCGACACGTCGGTGTTGGTGACGGCCATCACGATGAGGAAG
>PKWD01000297.1 GCA_003131945.1 Acidimicrobiaceae bacterium | reverse complement strand
CTCACCCGTGAATTCCTAAATGCGAACGAATTATTGACTCAGCTCACTAGAGGCGGGCGACCGCCGCGCGGACAGGCAGCGGGCATGGGATGGCTCACATGAGATTGCGGATCGACCCCTGTGCCGTAGGAAGTCCTGCGCTGGGAAGAACCGTCCGTAGCTGGCCAGATCGAGCTCACCGCGTATCGCGATGGCCTCACGGATGAGCCCCGCACCGATTCGGCGAGCTGTCGTGGCGGCGACAGCACCAGTGAAGGAGATCCAGATATGTGCCCCAGATCCGGACCTCGAGATCTCCAACGCGGTCGGTATATCGAATGCCCGGGCCGCTTTGGTGTAAGCGAGGGCGTCGAGGAGCGCTGAAGGTCCGTCGAAGTCACAGGCGAGTAGCCGGCACGTGTCTCCTGCCATCAGAGGGTAGAGGCCGGTATGGATGTCGCCCATCAGGTGGGCGGTGGTCACGTCGTCGGTGAGTGGAAGATACGTGCGGTTGGTCTGACCCCGTCGAAATCCTCCTTCCACTGCGGGCATCCATCCGGCTCTCCTCGTGCGGTCGTTCTCCCACCTCAGGGCGTGAACGTCCCACGTCCGGCCAAGAGATGTCGGAAGAATATCACCTTGTTCGCACTCGACGAAGAGCCGTCGACTCCGCCCGGAAGACCCCCGAAGAGAGGTGAACGCGCCGCTTCGTCGGGCAAGGCTCGCGGCCCGATCAGACCGATAAGTCGTTCCAGTCGCGCGTTTTCGGCCGAAAGCCGATCTCGCTCGCGTCGCAGTTCGCGAATTTCGGCATCTGGTGGGTCGGCGGTGGAGCTGGACATGCCGGTTCTTGTCCTCCTTGACCAGACCTCTGTCGTGGCAACCCGCGGAGTCCCTACAGTGCCAGATGAAGTCTGAGCGCCTCGTCAAGCGAAAGTAGAAGCTCTGGCGGTACGACGCCGACGTGTGCTCCGATGCACTCGACGGCCACCGATCTCACCTGCTCCGCCTGCGCTTCGAGTCACGGTCAAGTCCGGTCTCTGACGCTCGGAGGAGCACTTGAAATCGGTAAACGCGTTCGATGTTCGATGTCGCGGGGACGTCGGTGACGACCCTTCGCCCGAGACGCTCGGCGGTGCTGTTAGCTCCGTCGTTGCTCACGATCACGGCGGGCTGCCGCTTGTTGGCCTCTGTGCCGCGCACGGGATTGGTGGGCTGCTTTACGTTCGGCCTCCTTCAGGAGGGATTGTGGCGATAACACCACCAAAGACTTGCTTCGGAATGTAGGGTCGCCGACGACCGAGCACCTGGACACTCGCAACGTGCCAGTGATTCGAGTGGTTAATTTCGATGAGCCACTCCACGATGCCGGCGGTAGTTTGAACTTCCCGGAATCCGAAGAGGCCGATTCGCAGCGACAACAGGTAACCACCCAAAGTCGAGAGAGCGAAAAGGGCGCCCGCCGCCGAGGCGAGCGACACGAGCTCATCGGCTACGCATCAAGACGCTCGAGGCGATTTGAGACAGGTACCCATCAGACGTCGGCGCCGACCTGGGAAGTCCCAAGGTGCAGCCAAGCTACTATCGGACCATGCTCCTGGGCCGCGAGTTGGAGCAGCAAGAACTCAGGCGTCTCTTTGAGGCCGCTCGTCGCGGGATGAGTGGCGTTCTGGTCGTCCGGGGTGACGGTGGCATCGGCAAGACGGCCCTCTTCGAGGATGTCATTGCCTCGGAGACCGATGTGCACGCTACTCGGGTCTTCGGTTTTGAGGCGGAAATGGAGCTGAGTTTTGCCGGGCTGCAACGACTTCTGCTTCCGTGGGAGTCGGAGCAGACACGTCTCCCCGGACCGCAAGGTGCCGCCCTGAGATCGGCATTTGGACAGGCCGAAGGACCTCCGGCAGACCGATTTCTCGTGGGATTGGCAACGCTTACGTTGCTGGCCGGCGCAGCCTCGGCAAATGGGCCTCTCACGTGCCTCATCGATGATGCCCAATGGCTCGATCGCGAGTCACTTGAGGTCCTTAGCTTTGTCGGACGGCGAATCTACGCTGAGGGCATCGTACTGCTCTTTGGATTACGGGATCCGGTAGATCATCCGTTTCCACTCGACGGACTCCCGGAAATGCATCTGGTCGGGCTGGTCCATATGGCTGCCGGTGAGCTGCTCAGAGCAAGTGCGCCCGGGCCACTCGATAGTCGAACGGTAAGCCGAATCGTTGCGGAGACCGAGGGAAACCCATTGGCAATCATCGAGCTGGTGGGAGAGCTCAGCACAGAGGAGCTCGCTGTGGGAGGCCTTCTTCCCGAGATTCTCCCGCTCCACACTCGCCTCGAATCCCATTTTCTTCGTCAGCTGCGCGGGCTTTCTGCCGGCGCTCAAATGCTTATGCTCATCGCTTCGGCGGAATCGACTGGGGATCGTGATTTGATATGGCGCGTCGCCCGCCAACTCGGCGTCCTGCGCGAGGATGCTGTAGCGGTCGAAGCCCATGGCCTCCTCGTACTGCGACCACACGTATCGTTCCGCCATCCTCTCCTTCGCTCAGCCGTGTATGGGGGTGCCGCGGGAGCGGAGTGCAGGAAGGTGCACGCTGCACTGGCGGAGGCGACCGACTCCGGGACGGATCCTGAACGCAAGGCATGGCACAGGGGGCTGGCGACGTATCTGCCCGATGAGAGTGTCGCCGCAGATCTTGAGAGGTCGGCAGAATGGCAGCGCAGATCCGGTGGGTCGGCGGCGGTCGCCAAATTCTTGGTGCTGGCGGCGGACCTGACACCCGATTCTGAAGATCGGGCGAGGCGCCGCCTCCGTGCGGCCGAGGCAGCACTAACCGCCGGTGCACCCCGGCACTCCCGGGCCTTGCTCGACGAGGCGATCCCCGATCTCCAGGACCCGCTTCTCCGGGCTCAGGCGCTGCGCTTGGACGGGGCCCTTCGGGCGTTCACTGTTCCAGGTGAGATCCCAATGGTCCTTCTCACAGCAGCTCGGGCGCTCCGACCGCTTGACGCGCAGTTAGCGCGTGACAGCCTGCTGGAGGCGTTGGCGGCAACGCTCGTGTCCGCCCAACTCACCCGGTCGACCAGTCAACTCGAGATCGCCCAGGAGGCTCTGGCGGCACCACCGGGGACAGACCCAGAGCAATCCATTGGCGACCTCATGCTCGAAGGTTTTGGGACACGTATCGCCACAGGATTTGCGGAAGGTGTCCCAATCCTTCGACACGCAATCGAGATGCTGGGTGCTGAGGACGTAGAGTCCGCGGGTTTCGGACGGTGGGTGGTGTTGGGAAGTAACGCCGCCGCTGACATGTGGGATTGCGAAGGGTATCGAGAAATGGCTGACCGCCTCGAGCGCATCGAGAGAGATCGAGGAAATCTCGACGCCCTTAGCATCACGCTTGGATCGCGTGCACACTGCGAGATGTGGGCCGGTCGCTTCTCTCTGGCTGAAGCGATTCACACAGAGGCGTCCAGCATTGCTGTGGCTCTTGGCGCGGACGGCGGGATTTGGGAGTTGCTCAAGACCGAGCTTTCAGCGTGGCAGGGTCGAGAGCGGGAGACTCGCGAGGCTGTCACATTGATGACTGGCTCGTTGGCCGAAGAGGTCGGCGCGGGCGTCGTCGAGAATCTGGCGCGGATCGCATCAGTCATCATTGACCTCAGCCACGGTCACTATGACCGGGCCCTCGTCGTCGCCTATAATCTCTTCGACGACGATTCTGTTCCTCAAGGGAACCAGGTTCTGCCCGAGATGGTTGAAGCCGGTGTCCGAAGCGGAGACCGGGCCGCCGCAGAAACAGCTCTGG
>PKWD01000113.1 GCA_003131945.1 Acidimicrobiaceae bacterium | reverse complement strand
GACGGGTGGATGTCTGACTTTGGTTTCCTGCGCACGGGCGGGCAGTCGGTGGGTGAGGTGATCGCCAACAAGGGTGGGGATCTCCCGCCACTCATTCACGTCCATCCCGATGATTCGGTTCGTGACGTCATAGCTATCCTGCGCGAGTACGGGGTCTCGCAGGTCCCCGTGCTCAAGGTCGAACCGCCGGTTGTCGCCGCCGAGGTTCTCGGATCGGTGCACGACCGCGATCTCCTCGAGGCCGCTTTCCAGGACCACGANNGGCCACCTCTCCCCACGATTGGTGTGGGTGAGGCGGTGGAGATGGCGGTAGCGCGCATGGAGAAGTCCGGCGCGGTCCTCGTATTCGACGCCGGGCATCCGGTCGGGATCTTGACTCGGTCAGACGTCCTTGGCGCTCTCGTCGGTCGCGCCACCACGTAGACGATCAACCACCGACAGGACGACGATGGACACGCCCTCACAGCGACAGGCCTTCGAAACTCGCGCCATTCACGCTGGCCAGGATCCAGATCCGGGGACCGGGTCAGTGGTCCCCGCTGTCCACCTGGCGACCACCTTTCGCCAACGGACGGTGGGAGGCGATCAGAAGTACGAGTATGCACGTTCGGGCAATCCCACGCGGTCGTCCCTGGAAGAGCAGATGGCGTCACTGGAGGACGCCGGATTCGCCTACGCCTTTGCCAGCGGGCTTGCCGCCGAGGACGCCGTGTTGCGGGCCCTGCTTTCAGCCGGTGATCACATGATCCTGCCCCTCGACGCCTACGGGGGAACGTTCCGGCTGGTGGAGAGCGTCCACAAGGGCGCCGGGATCGAATACGCCACGGCGGACATCGATGCCCGTGATGCCCTCGACGCCGCATGGCGTGACGAAACCCGACTGGTGTGGGTGGAGACACCGAGCAACCCCTCGCTGTCGATCGTCGACATCGCGGCGACCGCCGACTATGTCCATAGCCGGGGCGCCAACCTCGTCGTGGACAACACCTTTGCCACCCCTTACCTGCAGAACCCTCTGGCCCTGGGCGCCGACGTGGTCGTTCATTCGACGACGAAGTACCTCGGTGGGCACTCCGACGCCGTGGGGGGCCTGGTGGCGCTGAATGACGCCGATGTCGCCGGACGCATCGGCTTCCTGCAGAACGCCACCGGTGCGGTGCCGGGTCCGTGGGACTCCTACCTGATCCAGCGGGGCGTGAAGACACTGGCGATCCGCATGGACCGCCACTGCGCCAACGCGCACGCCGTGGCCGACTTCTTGCACGCCCATGATCTCGTGGCGACGACGTATTACCCCGGACTGGTGACGCATCCCGGCCACGCCGTGGCCGAGAGGCAGATGCGGGGGTTCGGGGGGATCGTCTCCTTCCTCCATGCCGGGGGCGAGGCCGCCGCCCTGGCCATGGTGGAACGCACCGAGGTCTTCACCCTGGCCGAGTCGTTGGGGGCGGTGGAGTCGCTCATCGAACATCCGGGCCGGATGACACACGCCGTCCTGGCCCAGTCGCCGCTGGCCGTGGATCCGGCCCTCGTTCGCTTGTCGGTCGGCATCGAGAACATCGACGATCTGCTGGCGGATCTCGATCGAGCTTTGCGGGGTTGATGTGGGCATCTTCTCCACAACTCGGCCGGCTGACTTCGACAAGATCGGTGCCACCGGGTTCCGGCCACTGTCTGAGTCGGCGGGCTCAGGTCGGCGATCGGTCTTGGTCGGGCGAGCCGCGCAGGCTGCTGTCCCGGAGAGGGGCTACCGGGGACAGCGCCCGCCTGCTGGCTGGCGTGTCACCCCTGCACTCGTCGGGGGAAAGAGGAGCGTCGCCACACCGACACTGTATCCGAGCCGGACGCCATAAACAAGTAAATCTATGGAATTACTTATGATAGGCCCGCAGAGACGGCCGGTGTACTCAGGCGAGCGGTAATGCAGGTGTCACCAGACGGGAGGCGGCCACGCCGGAGATCGGCACCAGGATCCGCAACATCTCCTCGGTGGCCTAGGTGTTCTACCCATAGACCTTGTTGACACAAATTCCGGCATGAGCTGAGCCTCCCGGCTAAGTGTGGAGCTGTCTAGAACTCACACTCGCCCAGGAGGCTCACCATGCACCGTAATGCTCCCCTCACCGCCGAAGGTCGGTTCCGTCTGTGCCAGCGCATCGAGGCTGGCTGGACCATTGCTGCCGCCGCCGAGTCAATGAACATCTCCCGCCAGACGGCCCACAAGTGGTGGGGCCGCTTTCGAGAGTCGGGGGAAGCGGGCCTGGAGGATCGCTCGAGCAGGCCTCGGACCTGCCCCTCCAAGACCTCGGCTCGCATGGAGCGTCGCATCGTCGAGCTGCGCCGGCGCCACCAGCTCGGACCGGCCCGACTGGCCCCCCGGTTGGGGGTGCCGGCCTCGACCTTTCACCGGGTCCTCCAACGCCACGGGGTGAGCCGGCTCTCGGACCTCGACCGGGGAAGCGGCCGGGTGATCCGTCGCATCGAGACCTCCCGGCCCGGTGAGCTCGTCCACATCGACGTAAAGAAGCAGGCCAAGATCCCCAGGGCGGTGGCTGGCGGGTCAACGGCCGGAAAGGTCGCCCGCACAACGGTGAGGGTCGTCGGCCCCGCCTCGGCTACGCCAACATCCATTCGGCCATCGACGCCTACAGCCGTCTGGCCTACTCGGAGATCCACGACGACGAAACAGCCGTCACCGCCATTGGGTTCTGGCGACGCGCTCGACGGTTCTTCAAGCAGTACGGCATCACCGTCGAGAGAGTGATCACCGACAACGGGTCCTGCTACCGGGCCCGAGACTTCGACCAGGAGCTCCAGAAGGCACAGATCAAGCACACCCGGACGAAGCCCTTTCACCCCTGGACCAACGGCAAGGTGGAGCGATACAACCGGACGCTTCTCAACGAGTGGGCCTACGCCCGGCCCTACCGCTCAGAGGCGGCCAGAACCCGGGCCCTTGACGGCTGGCTGCACACCTATAACCATCACAGGCACCACACCGCCATCGGAGGGCCACCCGTCAGCCGCGTCAACAAGGTGTTTGGGCAGAACACCTAGGCCGAGGACGACATCACATCCGACGAGAGAACCGCCAGGGCCGTCGGCTTGCCCCGCCGCTGACCGGACAGTTCGTCATTGACAAGCGGCGGTCCGAGGAGGAACCGCTTGACCCGATAGCGGAACGTCTCGGGCCGGTTGGCGGCCAACGTGGTGACCGTCGGCGAGGGTGACGCGCCATATTGGGCGGCGCGCCCTCAGTCTGCTGCGTTGTTGTGTCGCTCCCCGGTCACCATTGACTGTCTGGTCCGTTCGCAGCCCCGAGCGGAGACCGAAGCGAGCGATCAACACCTGGTGGCGACGAGGGCGTCACACGGCGGCGACGAACATCTGCTGGGTAATGCCCGGGCCAAGCGCCACGGTCCCGCCGCCGATCTCGAGAGTGACCGTCCCGTCGGGGGCCCTGGACCGCACCACTGCCGACCGGCCGGGGATGCACCCGTGCTCGCCGAGGTACTCGAGTGAGGCCATGTCCAACTCGACCTCCTCGGTGATCCGCTCGAGGCGCACCCGTCCTCCCGGTTCGACGTCGGCCAGACTGACCTGGAGCGCCGGATCATCGACCCGCACCGCTCCCGGTATGGGATTGCCGTGCGGGCAGGTGCTCGGGTTGCCCAGCAGTTTCACCAGATGGGTCTCGACCTCGTCGGAGATCACGTGTTCCCAGCGTCCGGCTTCGAGATGGGCTTTGTGCCAGGGAAGACCGATGACGTCGACCAGCAGCCGCTCCGCCAGACGGTGCTTGCGGATCACGCTGTCGGCCAACATGCGGCCCTGCTCCGTCAGGGCTATGACCCGGCCACTGCGCTGGACGTATCCGTCGTCGATCAGGCGTTCGAGCATCTCGGAGACCGACGGGGCTGTCCTACCCAGGCGTTGGGCGATCCGTGCCTGGATGACCGGGGTTCCCTCTTCGGTCAACGTATGGATCGTCTCGAGGTACTCCTCGACAGGGGGGTGGAAGCCGTCCGTCACGCCAGCCATCCTACCGAGTGCCCCTCGAGGTGAGATTGGCGGACCATATATCGGTGTCTCAGGTCCCTAAATCCAAGTAGATGGCTGCGTTGACACCAAATGTTCGGCCACCCTAATATTCTGGCCGACCAGGACCGGTGCCGCAAGGGAGGCGCCCAAGCACGCCTGGAAGTGGAGACGACGCATGAGGGCAACCAACCGAGGAGCAACGGTCGTGGCGCTCGTCGGTGTCATCGCCGCCTCTGTCCTGGCCGGCTGCGGGGGCACGAAAACGGCCGGTTCATCGATCACCCTCTACAACGGTCAGCACGTCGAGACCACAGATGCGCTCGTCACGGCCTTCGAGAAGCAGACCGGTATCCAGGTGAATGTCCGGAGCGACGATGAGGACGTCTTCGCCAATCAGATCGTCCAGGAGGGCTCGAGGTCTCCGGCCGACGTCTTCTACACGGAGAACTCACCGGCCCTGGAGTTCCTCCAGGCGAAGGGACTGCTGGCCCCCGTGGACCCGTCGACCCTCTCGCACGTGGCGTCGAAGTACAACTCGCCACAGGGGGACTGGGTGGGCGTGACGGCGCGGGTGAGCGTGTTGATCTACAACACCACCCTGTTGAAGCCGGGCCAGCTCCCCACCTCCGTCATGCAGCTGGCCGACCCTCGATGGAAGGGCAAGCTGGCGTTGGCCGCCGGGGAGACGGACTTCCAGCCGATCGTCACCTCGATCGTCAAGGCCCACGGCAAGGCCGCCACCCTGTCCTGGCTCCAGGCGGTCAAGAGCAATGCCGGCAGCCACATCTACCCCGACAACGAGATCGTCACCGACATGGTGAACCGGGGTCAGGCGGCCATAGGAATCATCAACCACTATTACTGGTATCGGGAGCGTTACGACGTCGGCGCGTCGAACATGCATTCGGCCATCGCCTACTTGGCGCCCGGTGATCCTGGATATGTCATCGATGTGTCCGGTGCCGCCGTGCTGAGGTCGAGTTCGCACAAGGCCGAGGCGCAGCGCTTTCTCGCCTTTATCGTGAGCAAACAGGGCCAGGAGATCATCGCTCACAGCCGGAGCTACGAGTATCCGTTGGGTTCGGCAGTGACCACCGCCCAGGGTTTGCGCCCCTTCGATTCTCTGCGTCCGGCGTCCATCAGCATTGCTGATCTGGGTACCGGGTCAGAGGCCGTAACACTCCTACAGGAAGTCCAACTCCTCTGACCGACGGGGCCACCGTCGTCGATGGGCCTTCATTCTCGCCTGGCCCGTCGTTCTCGAAAGGAGCAGTTTTGGCAGAGGACCGGTATCTTCTGGACAATCGGGCACCGGCGGCGGGCGCACGCTTCGAAGCCTTGTCGGCCATCTTCGACCCCTCGACGTTCAGCCACCTCGAGGGTCTCGGGATTTCCGAGGGATGGTGTTGCTGGGAGGTTGGAGCGGGAGGGGTTTCCGTCGTCGAATGGATGGCCCGACGGGTGGGCGTTGACGGTCGGGTCCTGGCCACCGACATCGATGTGTCGTGGGCCGAGCAGGCCGCGGGCCCGAATGTCGAGGTCCGTCGCCACGACGTGGCCCGAGATGCATCGCCCGAAGGACTGTTCGACCTGGTGCACGCCCGTCTGGTTCTCGTCCACGTGATCGACCGTGACATCGCCCTTCGGTCCATGGTCCAGGTGCTGCGCCCCGGTGGCTGGCTCCTCGTCGAGGACGCCGATCCGGCCCTGCAGCCCCTCAGTGCCCTCGACCCTCAGGGGCCGGCGGACGAACTGGCCAACAAGCTGCGCACCGGCTTCCGGGCCTTGTTGAAGGAGCGTGGCGTCGACCTGTCCTACGGACGGAAGCTTCCCCGTCTGCTGCGGGACGCCGGCCTCGTCGACGTGTCTGCCGATGCCTACTTCCCCGTGGCCATGCCCGTCTGCGCAGAACTCGAGACCGCCACCATCATGATGGTTGGCGACGATCTCATTTCCCATGGCGTCACCACGGCCGAGGAGCTCGACCGTCATCTGGCCAACGTGGCCGCCGGAACCGTCGACCTGGCCCAGCCCCCCATGATCTCGGCCTGGGGCCGGCGGGCGTAGGCGCCGTCGTGTGTGCCATGACGGTCGAGACACTTCCGGTGGCCGCCCCCGTGCCCGCCGCGCGTCGCAAGCGCCCGCGTCTTCTTGTCGGCGGGAGCGTCGTCGTGGCCTGCGTGCTCGTCCTACCTCTGATCTTTCTGCTCCTCCAGGCGCGCCAGATCGGGTGGGGCCAGCTGTCGCCGTTGCTGTTCCGGCAACTGACGNNCGGCCACTTTGTTATGGAACACCGTTCGCCTGTGCGTCGTCGTCACCGCCGCGTCGGCCGTGATCGGCACGGCGGCGGCCTGGTTCACCGAAAGAACGGATCTCCCTGGTCGACGGATCTGGGTCGTGCTCGTCGTCATACCGGTGGCCATCCCCGATTTCGTCGTCAGCTTCGGCTGGGTGTCGATCGCCCCCTCACTGCATGGTTTCGCCGCAGCCACCCTGGTGATGACCCTGGCCGTCTATCCCCTCGTCTACCTACCGGTGGCCGCCAGTTTTCGCGGCGCCGATCCGGGCCAGGAAGAGGTGGCCCGCAGCCTGGGCCTCAGCCGGGCCCGCACCTTCTGGAGGGTCACCCTGGCTCAGGCCCGCCCAGCCATCCTCGGTGGCTGCCTGCTCGTGTCGCTGGCGCTGCTCGCCGAGTACGGCGCCTTCGAGATCCTCCGCTACCAGACGTTCACCACCGAGATCTTCACCGAGTTCAACGTGAGTTTCGATCCCGCCGCCGCCAGCGGCCTGGCTCTCGTGTTGGTTCTCCTGGGTCTGGTGCTCCTCACCGCCGACGGCTTCGCCCGTGGCCGCGGCCGTACCAGTCGGTCGGGCCCTCTGGCGGCGCGAGTCCGTCCGCCCCATGGGCTCGGTCGCGCCACGTTGCCCGTCCTCGCCGGCTTCGCCCTCCTGGCCGTTCTCGCCCTCGGTGTGCCGATCGGGGCCCTCGTCTACTGGCTCATCCAGGGCGGCCGCACGACCCTTCCCGCCGCCGCATCACTGTCGTCGGCCGCCGCGCACAGCGTCGCCTACAGCGCCGCCGCCGCCGCCGTGGCCACGGTGGCGGCCCTTCCGGTGGCGCTGTTGTCCGTGCGCCATCCGGGGCGGACCACGATGGCGCTCGAGCGCAGCACGTTCATCGTGCTGGCCCTCCCCGGCATCGTCATTGCCCTGGCCCTCGTCTACTTCTCCGAGCACTACCTCCCCTCTGTGTACGGGCACAGCCCCCTGCTCATCCTGGCCTACGCCATTCTCTTCTTCCCACTGGCCCTGGTGGCCGTGCGGGCCTCGGTGGCGCAGGCCCCGGTCGGTCTGGAAGAAATGGCCCGGGCCCTTGGGTGCAACCCGTGGACCGTGTTGTGGCGCGTGACGTTCCGGCTGGTGGCTCCCGGACTGGCGGCCGCTTTCTGCCTGGTCTTCCTGTCGGCGGTGACCGAGCTGACCTCGACCTTGATCCTCATCCCCACCGGTGCCCAGACTCTGGCCACCCAGTTCTGGACGTACACGACGGGTCAGTCGTACGCCGCCGCCGCGCCGTACGCGACACTGATGGTGGCCATTGCCGTCATCCCCAGCTACCTCCTCGGGCGCTGGTTCAACCGGCTCCCGACCAAGGCGACACCACCACCGACATGACCAGACTGGCCGCCACCGACCTCCACAAGGCTTTCGGGAACCAGTCCGTTCTCACCGGCATCGACCTCACCGTGCCCGAGGGGTCGTTGACGGCCATCCTGGGGCCGTCGGGCAGCGGGAAGACGACGTTGCTGCGGGTCTTGGCCGGGTTCGAGCGTTCCGATCGTGGCGTGATCACCCTGGGCGACCGGGTGGTGGAGGACGGTCGTCACTACCTTCCGCCCGAGGAGCGTGGCATCGGCTACGTCCCCCAGGAGGGCGCCCTCTTTCCGCATCTGACAGTGGAGAAGAACATCGCTTTCGGCCTGTCGCGTCACGAGCGACATGACGGCCGTACTGCGCGTCTGGCCGAGATGGTCGGATTGGCCGACTTCGTGGAGCGCTATCCCCATCAACTGTCGGGAGGACAGCAGCAGCGGGTGGCTCTGGCCCGCGCCCTGGCCATCGAACCGGAGGTGGTCCTTCTCGACGAGCCCTTCTCCTCGCTCGACGCCGGACTGCGCGCCAGCGTCCGCGCCGACGTACAGAGGGTGTTGCGCGAAGCAGGCACGACCGCCCTGTTGGTGACCCACGACCAGGACGAGGCCCTCTCCATGGCCGACTTCGTCGCTGTCATCCGCCACGGTCGCATCGGCCAGGCCGGCACACCCCAGGAGCTCTACGAGCGCCCCGTGGATCCGGCCATGGCCGAGTTCCTGGGCGACGCGAATCTGATCAACGGATCAGTGGACGGCGCCGTGGCGTCGACGCCGCTCGGCACGCTTCCCTTGCGCTCGGGGTCGCACCGTGTGGCCCGGACGACCTCCGCCGTGATCATGGTGCGTCCCGAGCAGGTCGAGATCTGGCCCGGTCGCAGCGTCCACGGGTTGGCCGCCCGGGTCGTCGAATCGCATTTCCATGGTCACGACACGGTGATGGTGGTGGAACCGGACACGTCGTCGGGCATTGCCTCCATCGTGGCCCGCACCGATGGGGGTCTGGCGTTGGCTCCGGGTACCGAGGTGACCGTCACCGCCCGCGGAGCGGTGCTGGCGTGGCCGGACGACGCTGTCGGGAGTTCCTCCGGTCAGCTCGGGGTACCCGCCGGGATCGTCTCCACCGTGGCGCCGGCCGGGAGTGCGAAGTCGCTGGCCGCAGGGGACGACGAGTAACTCGTGAGCGACAAGGTGGCGGTGGCGGAGCTGCCGTAGGCGACAATGCCCTGCTTGGTGACGCATAACTTCTCCGTGGTGCCATGTCCGCTGATGTCGGCGCAGGTCGTGCTCTGGCCGCCGTAGGTCCCCGGCGAGAACGTGATGCTGTACCCCTGGGCATTGGCGGCCTCCTGGGCCTGGGCCGCCTTCAGCTCGTTCAGAGCTGTCTGTGGGCTGAAGAGGTTCGTGAGGGACGCCAGAGGGTTCGCGGTCCCCGCCGACAAGCAGACCGCCTGACCGGAATCGGTGCAGTAGTAGGTGGCGGTGCCTGTATCGATCACGTTGGCGCCCTTGGTCGAGAAGGCGGATTTCGGAGGTGCCTGTTCGAGAGTCACCGTTTGGGTCATGCCGGCGTCGGTGACCGTGTAGACCGCTTTGAACGTTGCCGTCTCGGCCCCTTGGAGCGAAGAGGTCAGAGCTTCGATCTTGCTGTTTGATGATGACGCGCCCGATGACGACGCGCTGGTTGGGGCCGTGGTGGCACTCGTTCCCGACGGGGAGGTCGTTGTTGGTGTCGCCCCCTTGCCCGAGCTCCCGCAGGCGGAGAGAACCGCACCGACAACCAGAAGGCCGACGAGGCCCGTGGCGCGGCGCCAGACGCGCACGAGAGAGGATGATGTCTTTGTCATGGGTGAGCTCCTGCTCCTGGTGGTCCGTCTCCGGACACAATCAGGCGGAGTGTAGGACTGACGTCGGGACGGAACCGGGATGGGAAGTCGCTGTGTCCTGCGCTCAGACCGGTGGGTCTGTGGTTCCTACCCGGTGGTGTGTCGTGGTCGGTACGGCGGTGGCAGCACGAGCTGGAAGCGGTCGGCCAACGCCCGCATGTCGCGCCGATCGCCCTCGTCGGGCTCGTAGCCCAGGTGGCATTCGATCTGGGCCTCACCCGTGAGACAGCGGACGTGGCGGTTCCCGATCCGGCCGCGGCCGGTCAGCGCCGTCCGTCGGTATCGGTGGGCCGAGCCGTCGGGAAGGACCTGGTAGCCGTCACCGATATCGTCGAACGAGACGGTGTGGAAATCGATGCGACGGTCGTGTTCGTCACCGAGAACGAACCGGGTCGGTCTCTCGTCCTCATAAAGCGCGAATCCGAGACCTTGAAGTGATCGCATGGCGAGGTCACAGTCAACGAGGGACACGACGAGGTCGAGGTCGTCATGGTCGCGCGTCTGCTCCCGGACGAGCGCGTCGACACCCCAGCCACCGTCCACCCACACCGATATGCCGTCCGACTCGAGGGCGTCGAGCACCGCCATGGCATCCTCCGCACACATCACCCCCCGAGCGTGACACATCGGGTCCTGTTACCGTGAGCCGACGCTCCGACGGTGGGGGAGAGCATGCCGTACGTGGTCGATACCATCGAGGTTGAGGCCCACTTGGTGGCGCCCTACCTCGATGCCGTCGAACAACTCGGGGTTCCGCTCATGACCGACGCCGGCGCTTTCTTCGTGTCGTGCGCCACCACATCAGCCGATATCGGAGAGATCGTTGACGTCCAGATCGTGTGGGCCTTCGACGACCACGCCCAGTGGAACGTGATCCGCAAGAACATGGTGCTCGACCCGCGCTGGTACGAGTACTCCGATCGGGTGGCCGCACTGAGGAACGGTGGAACCCGCCGTGTCTACTACCGCGTGGGCTTTTCCCCGCCGTGATCCGGCGCTTCGAGATCTACCGCATCCGACCGGACGCGGAGCCCGACGAAGTCGACGCCCTCGAGACCGCCTGCCGACGGGCAGGGCAGTTCATCCCCGAGGTGATGTACTCACGGGTGGGTTGGAACCGGTCCGATGCTCCGGCGCAGGTTGTCTGGGAGCACGCCTTCACCTCGCCCGAGGCATACCAGCGCTATATGGCGCACCCCTTCCACGCCAACGTCTTGGACCGTTACCTTCTGAACGACTCGCCGCAACGGGTCGTCGTCGACAACGATCTCGGCGCCGGGCTGGTCGGCTACCACTGCACCGGTCCTGTGTTCGAGTTGGCCAGCGGTATCCGCAGGATCGTTCTCTTACGCGTCGACCGCCGGGCGTCGCCCGCTGATGTCAGGGGGCTTACCGACAGGCTCGACCATGGGGCGGCGGAGGCCGATGAGTTGATCCTGTCCGTGGTCGGTGCCAACACGCTCGGATCGGCCTGGTTCGACGCCGTGACACAGATTGCGGACCCTCCCCGGTGGACCCACCTGTGGGAACAAGGCTTCTCCGGCATCGACGAGCTCGATGCCTACCTCGCCGGTCCCTCGGCGTTGGCCGCCGCCGAGCGGCAGGGGTTCNNCGGCGGCCACGGCGGCGGCGGCATCCTGGAACGCCTCGATGATGTTCCCGAATGTCTGCGGTATGCACCGCAGCAGGGCCACCGCCCGTTTGAGGACCTCACCGAAGGTGGCCAGTGCCCCCATCGCCTTGTGCGGGTTCTTCTTCGCCATGCGGCCCCACCGTCGCAACGCCCGCACGCCGTCCTTGGGGTCGCGCACAAGCGCATGGGCCAGCTTCGTGATGGCGACATCTGAGCTGCCGGCCGCCACCACCGACCCCTCCGCCGTTTTCAGGATCCGGCTGAGCGAATCGGCGCTCATGCCGCGTTGATTGCGCCCGGGGGGTGTCTTCTCCGTGCTTTTGCCCGTGGGACTCGGCCGACCCGCCCGGGGCCGGGTGGTGGCCTCGAGGAGTTCGATGGGATCGGCCGCGACGAAGCGGTCGAACGCTTTTGAGAACTCACCCATCGCGTTGGTGCCCCCCGTTGCCGCGCTCGTCTCGCGCTGGCGTTGTGACTACATCGGCCGAATTGAGCATTTTACCCACTCTCTGCGTCAACTCCCAGGTGACACGGTTCCTGTATTTTTCCGGGGAAGCCGACCGGCACCCGTCGGCGGTCGGTGGATTGCCGACCGGGCCGCTACGTCAGGTGGCATCAGAGGCGGTCCTCGGCGGTGTGCTAGGGATGCACGCGTGTCACAAGGCACCGGCCCGCAGCGACAGGACCGCCGCTGGCCGGTTGATCTCGTCGAGACCGTGCGGGCCGCCGTGAGCGGTCATAGGGCGGCCGGCCTGCGGGAGACGAACGCCAAGGCGCGTATCCTCGAATGCCTGGACAGCCTGCCCCGACCTTTCGACGAGGAGGCCGACCCCGTGCACCTGACCGGATCAGCCGTCGTCGTGGGACGGCGGGGAACCGTCCTGCATCTGCACAAACGTCTGCACCGCTGGATGCAGCCCGGCGGTCACCTCGACCCCCAGGAGGCTCCCTCGGACGCGGCCCTGCGAGAATCGGAGGAGGAGACCGGCCTGGTGCTCAGACATCCACAGGACGGTCCCCGTCTGATCCACGTCGACGTCCATGACGCGGCCAAGGGCCACACCCATCTCGATCTCCGCTACCTGCTCCTGGCCCCCGACGAGGACCCGTTCCCCCCGCCGGGCGAGAGCCCCGAGGCCCGGTGGTATGCATGGGACGAAGCGCTCGCCGTGGCTGACGACGCTCTGGTCGGGGCGCTCGAGATCGCCCGACGGCAGCCGGAGGTGCTCGACGGCGCCGGTGGCGAGGACAGGGAGGGCCCGTGACAGGCGAAGCGGCAGGTGACGCCGTCGGTGAAGCCGTCGGTGACGTCGAGGGCGAGGCGGTCGAGGGTCCCCGGAGCGTTTTCGAGCACCTGCTCGAGGTGCAGGACCATGACACCGCCGTCGATCAACTGCGCCACCGCCGATCGTCCCTGCCCGAACAGTCGGAGCTGGCCGGGGTCGAGGCTCGCCTGGCCGGCCTCGAGAGCCGTGCCGCCGACGTGCAGATCGGGCGCGACGAGCTCGGTGTCCGCCAGGCTGCCTTGGAAGAGCAGATCGAGGCCTCGCGCGCCCGGCGGACGGAGCTCGAACGCCGGATGTATGGCGGCCAGGTGTCGGCCGCCCGGGACCTGCAGGCCATGGATGACGAGGTCAAGCACCTGAAGCGGCGCATCTCCGAGCTCGAGGACCGCGAGATCGAGATCATGGAGGAGCTCGAACCGATCGACGGTGAGCTCGAGACCTCCGATCGGGAGCGAAGTGCCCTGCGCAACGACCGGGACCGCCTCCGTCGTGCCATCGCCGATGCCCTGGAGAGGATCGACTCCGACGTGGCCGCCCAGAGCGAGTCCCGTGTGACCGCCGCCGCCGCCGTGCCCGCCGATCTCTNNCACGGGAGCGGCACGACTCGTGGGGGGATCGTGCAGCGGGTGCCACCTCTCTCTTCCGGCCATGGAGGTCGACCGCATCCGCAAGGCTCCGCCCGACGAAGTGATCACGTGTGACCAGTGCGGTCGCATCCTGGTCCGCTGACGGATCGGCATGCTCATCCTGGTCCGTCACGGCCAATCGACGGCCAACGCCGCCGGGCTGCTGTCGGGGAGGGCCGAGTCGCCGCTCACCGATGTCGGCCGGTCCCAGGTGGCGGGCCTCTCGAGCGTGCTCACCGGGGTCAGTCGTTTGATCAGCAGCCCGCTCGGGCGCGCCCGGGAGACCGCTGCTGCTCTCGGACTGGACCTACCGGTCGAGGTGGACGGGCGGTGGACCGAGATCGACTACGGCGAGCTCGAGGGCGAGCCCCTCACGGCCGTCCCCACCGAGACATGGCGTCGCTGGCGGGCCGATCCCGACTTCCNNACGAGACCCTCGTCGAGCTCGGGACCCGGGTGCGCCACGCCTGCGCCGAGCTCTTCGCTGTCTCGGGGTCGGGGGCCAGAGGTCCTGAGGATGTCGTGGTGGTGAGCCATGTCTCGCCCATCAAGGCGGCCGTGGCCTGGGCGCTCGGTGCCGGCGACGACCTGGCATGGAGGCTGCACCTGTCGACGGCGTCGCTCACCAGCGTGGATTGGGCCGCCGACCGCCCCGTTCTTCGTTCCTTCAACCACACGGTCCCGGCCTGACCGCCGGCTTGATCAGACCGGCGGGTTCCGGCGGACGAAGTCGATGACGGCGTCGGCCAGAACGGGGCCACTGTCCTCCTGCAGGAAGTGGCCGGCACCGGGGATGGTGGGGTGCTCCTGCCCCTTGGTGCCGGGCACTTCGGAGAGGAACAGGGCGTCGGCGCCACCGGTGATGGGATCGGCGTCGCTGAAAGCGCAGAGGAAGGGCTTGTCGAACGTCTTCAGAACCTCCCAGGCCCGCCGGTTGGCGTCGGCGGCGGGATCATCGGGGCGGGTGGGCACGAGAAGGGGGAACTGCCGGGCTCCCTCTTTGTAGGTCTCGTCGGGGAAAGGGGCGTCGTAGCCGGCGACGACCTCCGGCGGCGGCGAAGAGGTGCACCCGGCACCCACGATGTTGCCCACGGGGAGCTCGGGGACCTCTTGCGAGAACCGCTGCCAGGCCATGAAGGCCTCACCCATGGCCATGTCCCCGGTGGGTAGACCGGTGTTGGCCGCCACCACCCGGCGGAACCGTTCAGGGTGCTCAGCCACGAGCCGCAGGCCGAGCAGGCCGCCCCAGTCCTGGCCCACCACGGTGACCTCCGACAACGCCAGGCCGTCGAAGAGCGCCGCTCTCAGCCACTCCACGTGCCGGGCGTAGGTGTAGTCGGCCCGGTCGGCCGGCTTGTCCGAGCGGCCGAAGCCGACTAGGTCGGGGGCCACCACCCGGAAACCGGCCGCCGTGAGCGGGGGGATCATTTTCCGGTAGAGAAAGCACCATGACGGCTCGCCGTGCAGCAGCAGAACTGTCTCACCGGCATCGGTCGGTCCTTCGTCGATGTGGTGGATCCGCAGACTTCCGTCGCCGTCGCCGGTGGGGACCTCGACGTAGTGAGGGGAGAAGTCGTAACCCGGGAGGTTCGAGAACCGTTCGTCGGGAGTGCGCAGCACCTTCATGGAGACCTCCGATTAGCGCTGGGTGGCACCGGTCGTAGCAGTTGACGGTCTTTGGTTGACGGCTCGGCGGGGCTCCCCACGTCGGGGCCTGGACACCCGGGCATCGTAGGCGCGGCCCTCGCGGATGTGCCGTGGCGCCGAGCGCCCCGCTGCCCGTAGTGTCCTCGGCCGTGCGCGCTGTCGTGTGTCAGGAGCTCGGTCCCCTCGAGCATGTCGTCATCGAGGAGCGGCCCGCCCCTGTCCCCGGCCCGGGCCAGGTCGTGGTGGACGTGCGCGCCATGGGGGTCAACTACGTCGACGGCCTGATCTGCCAGGGCCGGTACCAGATCAAGCCCGCCACCCCCTACGTCCCGGGCGGTGAGCTCGCCGGGGTGGTGTCATCGGTGGCCGACGACGTGAGCCGCGTCGGTGTCGGCGACCGGGTCATGGCCATGAGCGGGTTCGGCGCCTTTGCCGAGCGGGTGGTCGTGAGCGGGGCGTCGGTCGAGCCCATTCCGGCCGACATCGGGTTCGGCCAGGCGGCGGCCTTCATCCAGAGCTACAGCACGGCGTGGTTCACCATGACGCGGCGTACGTCGGTGAGCGAGGGGGAATGGGTGCTCGTGCTGGGCGCCGGCGGCGGCATCGGGCTGGCATCGGTGGACGTGGCCGTGGCCCTCGGGGCCAAGGTGATCGCGGCGGCGTCCACCGAGGAGAAGCTGGCGGCGGCGCGGTCCATGGGAGCCGTCGCCACCATCGCCTACGAACAAGAGGACCTGAAGACGAGGGCCCGGGAGATATCCGGAGGGGGAGTGGACGTCGTCATCGACTCGGTGGGCGGACGCCACAGCGAGCCCGCTCTGCGGGCCACGCGCAAGTTCGGCCGTCTCTGTGTCATCGGTTTCGCCTCGGGACCGATCGCCACCGTCCCTCTCAATCAGGTCCTCTTGAACAACCGCTCGGTGATCGGTATCGATTGGGGGATGTGGGCCATGGGAGATCTCGGTGGCAACCGCGAGCTGCTGGCCGAACTGATGGAGCTGGTGGAGAACGGCCGCCTCCACCCGACGGTGCCGATGGAGCGTCCCCTGGCCGACGTCACGGCGGTGATGGCAGGTCTGCTCGACCGGTCGATCGCCGGCAAGGTCGTGCTGGTGCCCTGAGGAGCCCGACGACTCCGGCTACTTGGCGTCGCACATGGCTACTTGGCGTCGAACATGGCTACTTGGCGTCGAACNNGCTACTTGGCGTCGAACATGGCGCGAAACGAATGCAGCTGACCGTTCGATAAGGTGCGGTGCTCCTCGAAGATGCGCTCGTATCCGGTGTGCTGGATTTTCCACTGGCCGCCGAGCTTCACGTAGCGGTCGTCGTAGAGAAGCGTGCCGAAGATCTGGAAGTCCATGGCCCGCACCACGACCCGGTCCTCGAGATACCAGAC
>PKWD01000338.1 GCA_003131945.1 Acidimicrobiaceae bacterium | reverse complement strand
GGGCGCAGATCATCTGCATCCAGGTCGTCCCGCTCTTCGACCGTGTGCTGATGACGATGTCACCCTGACGGAAGGGGAAGTCGAGCCAACGGGCGCTGTCCTCGTCCACCGAGCGGTACCGGACCAGGGGCACCTGCGACACCCGACGATCGTAGCGTCCGCTCCCGTCGAGTCGGGAGGTGACCGGGCACCGAACGCCGGCGCCGGAGTAGGGCGCCACTATTCTCGCGTCATGGCCGACGGATCCTTCCGCTCCGAGTTGTTCGCCTTTGCCGACGCCTTCATCGAGCGCAGTGCCGCGCTCGATCCCATCGCCGCCACCGACTACGGCATCGACCGTTATGACGACCAGCTCACCGACTTCTCGCTGGAGCACGAGAGCGAGAGATCGGACTTCCTGCGTTCGTCTCTGGCGTCGCTGACCACTCTCACCCCGGGCGACGACATCGATCGCATCGGCAAGGAGGTGATGGTCGAGCGCCTGACCGCCACCCTCGGATTGGCGGAGTCGGGCGAGCACAGGCGTACCTTCTCGGTCCTGTCGTCCCCGGCATCGCAGATCCGACAGGTGTTCGCCATCCAGNNCGCCAGCCCCGAGCACGCCGAGAAGATCCGGTCGCGACTGGCGTCGGTGCGCGCTGCGCTCGAGAGCTGGCGCGGCGCCCTGGACGAGGACTCCGAAAGAGGGCTGGCGCCGGCCCGCCGTCAGCCGCTCGGTGTGGCCGACCAGCTCGACACGTACGCCCAGGGTTCGTTCCGGGGTGAGGCACAGCGGGTGGCCGCGTCTTGTCAGGTGGACGTCGAATCCTCGGGTCCCANNTCGGGTCTCCTCGCCGCCGCCGACGACGCCGATCAGGCCTGCGGGGAGCTCGCCGGCTGGCTGCGGGCCGTCTACATCTCTCGGGCGACGGCCGGTGACGCCGTCGGCGCCGAACGGTACGGGCCGTGGGCGAAGTACTTCACCGGAGCCGAGCTCGATCTCGTCGAGATCCATCAGTGGGGATGGGCAGACCTGCAGCGCATCAACGCCCGCATGTGGGAGATCGCCGCCGACGTGGCCCCGGGAGCAGACACCCTGGCCGAGGCGGCTGCCCGGCTCGACGCCGACGAGAGTCGGGCCGTCCACGGGGCCGACGTCCTCCTGGAGCGACTGCGCGGCCTCACCGACGGCGCCGTCGACATGCTCGACGGATCGCATTTCGATATCGACGAGCGCGTGCGTTTCTGCGACGCCCGGTTGGCGCCCGAAGGGTCGGCGGCGGCGCCCTATTACATCTCGCCCAGCGAGGACCTGAGCCGACCGGGGACGACCTGGTTTCCCACGCTCGGCCACGACCGGTTCTCCCTGTGGCGTCTCGTCTCCACCTGGTATCACGAGTCGGTTCCTGGTCATCATCTTCAGATCTCCACCTCCATCCTGGAGCGCGAGCGGCAGACCCGGTTCCAGCGGCTCGAGGGTTTCATCTCCGGATACGGCGAAGGGTGGGCCCTCTACGCCGAACGGCTGATGGACGAGCTCGGTGCCTACGGCGACCCGGCCGACGAGATGGGCTTTCTGTCATGCCAGGCTCTGCGTGCGGCACGGATCGTCGTCGACATCGGCATGCACCTGGCTCTCCCGGCCCCGGTCGACATAGGAGTCCTCGGCGCCCTGGGTGATGTGGCCGGGCGCACATGGGACGCTCAGATGGCCGTCGCCCTGCTCGAGGAGCGGGCCATCGAGCCGAGCGACATGGCCGTGTCGGAGGTGGACCGCTATCTCGGACTACCCGGACAGGCGATTTCGTACAAGGTGGGGGAGCGGGTGTGGCTCGAAGCACGCGAAGACGCCCGTCGTCGGCTCGGCCCCGCCTTCGACTTGAAGGCATGGCACGCCCACGCCCTGGCCCTCGGGCCCATGGGACTCGACCCCTTCACGCAGGAGATGGCGGCCTTCGGGATCTGAAGACACGGCCCGAGCATCTGGGCGCCTGGTTTCCGACGACCATCGAAGGGGAGTGGAAGGCGGGCGCCGCTCTGCACTTCGGGTTCCCGGAGATGGAAGCACCGCCCTTCGATGGCGGAATGTTGGCCTTCGAGCCGCCGACATTGATGGAGCTGCAGTGGGGGACGAGACCCTCCGTCTCGAACTGTGGGCGGTCGGCGACGGCACCATGCTTGTCTTCACAGCCACTTTTGACGAGATCGGCAAGGCGCCCCGGGACGGGGCCGGTTGGCACTCGAGCCTTGATCTCCTCGGCTGCGACGTCAGCGGGCGTAAGGCCCCTGGTCAGCGNNTACATCGAGCGCTTCGGACCCGATGCGTCGACCATCGATCCGCCCGAGGACTGGGAACGCGTCCATAGCTCGGAGACGGAGCCCTCGAGCTGAGGGACAGGGGCTCCGCGCAGTCGAGACCGACGGCTCCCCCGACTCCGCCGCCGCCGGTCGTCAGCTCAGGCCCATGGCCCTGGCCGCCGCCGTGACAGCCGGCTGACCGCACCACGTCGACGAGGCGACCGGCTCGAGGACCGAGCAGATGGCCGCCGTCAGATAGTTTGCCGTTCCGACGATGTCCTGTGTCACCGGGTCGTTGGGATTCGTCAACTTGGCGGCGATATCCTGTTGGTCGAAACCGGCGAGGATCCCGGCGTCATAGCTCGGGCTCATGACGAAGACCGAGTTCCCGATGTCCAAGAAGGGGAAGCCCTCGGGGTTGTCATATTTCTGCCACAGGCTCGATTCGACAGGAGTGAGCGGCTGGAGAGTGGTCCTCGTCCCGAGACCCGAGGTGTCGTTGCCCTCGTGTTCCGACGAGTCGAAGGTGATGACCGGACTCGAGTACGACGCCCCGTAGAACGAGAAGGTGGCCGTGGACGGGTCAGTGTCCCACGGCGACGATGACGTCTCTGTCAGACCGCTGAAGGAGCCGAATCGGCTGAAGGCCATGATGATGGCCCAGCGCTCGGCCGCGCAGTACGGGCAGAATTCCCCCCCGATGAACACCGCCCCCGGACCGCCCCCGATCGTCAGTGGCGGTTGACCGCTTTGCACGGTCGGAGGACTGACCGACGAGGTCGGGGGGAGGCCGACGGCATTGGCCACGGCGGGCGTGACTCCGGTGACTTCGGCCAGGACGGTGCTCGAGGCCGGGAACGTGGTTGGACCCGCGACGCCGGCGAGCGGCCGGTACGGGCCGGTCCCCACATGGGCGGGCCCGTTCGAGGTCACGGCCACGAGTGCGATCACGATCACGATCACCACGCCGACGGTACCGAAGGCCATCGTCAACGGCGTGAAACGACGCGGTGGCGGCGGCGTTCCCAGGTTGCTCGAGAACACCGCCGCCGTTCTATGGCGGCGAACGCCGACCGCTCCGAAAAGGAGCGACATCTGGCGTCGTCGCAGTTGGGCGCTGCGCTGCTTGGCCCGGTCCAGAAGCACTGCCGCCGTTGCCGGATCGATGGGTTCAAAGGCCGAGGGTTCCAAGATCTTCCTCCTTCAAGTCGCGTCCCATGAGGACGCGAAGCGCGGCCAGGCCGCGATGCAGATGGGTCTTCACCGTCCCCTGACGAATACCGAGAGCGAGGCCGACGTCGGCTTCGGACATATCGGCGAGGTATCGCAAGACGACGGCTTCGCGTTGGCGTGTCGGAAGTCGACGAAGGGCGGCGACCAGGGCCTGGCGAAGGGCCACCGACTCCGCCTCGTCACTTGCCGCCGGCATGGCCGTCAAAGTCCGCTGCTTGGGAAGATGCCTGAGAGCCTGGCGGGCGGCCACACGCAGAACCCAAGCCTCGCGCCACGGGAGCACGCCTATACGCTNNCGCTGCCAATGCAGGTGGGCGCGAGCCAGAGCTTCGATGGCGGCGTCCTCGGCCGAGGCGCGCTCACCGGTCACCCGCATGGCGACACCCACGGCGCGGGGCAGGACCTGCCGGAAGAAATCGTCGTAGTCACCGGACACCATCGCCTAGTAAAGGGTCCCAGGGAGCCGATCGGTTGACATCGATCGAGAAAAACTCGCAACCAGGAACCGGCGGGACGCTCAATGGGGGAATCGAGGCCGGTGTGGCACCGGGGGGCGGAGATGGACGGGGTCTGTCGCTCGCCTGCAATGCTGGAGGGCATGATCTCGGTCGAGGACTATCTGTTCTTCGTCGACGAGGCGCTCGAAGGGATGATCGCCATCGTCGAGGACCTGGGCGACGATCGGGCGAACCTCCGGCCCGACATCGAGGGTGCCAACACTCCGTATGTCATCCTGACGCACTGTCTCGGAGTGATGGAGTACTGGGCCGGTCATGCGGTCGCCGGACGAAGCATCGACCGCGACCGCGACGCCGAGTTCAGAGCGTCCGGGTCGGTCGACGATCTCGCGGAGCGGGCACGACGGTCCCGGGCGCAACTCGTCGATGACCTGGCTCATGTCGAACCGTTGGCGGCGCCGCCTCTGACGGTGAGCACCGACGCGGCGCACATGGTCCATGCCCGTACCCAGGGCGGGGCTCTCCTCCATCTCTACGAGGAGCTGGCCCAGCATCGGGGCCAGATGTAGGGCTGCCGGGACGTCATCCTGGCTCCGTGGGCGAGGCTCGTACCTCAGGGGTGAACGCCGCTACCTGGCGACGTGTGCGGTCCAGACCCTGGTTTCGTAGTTCACCTCTATGGCCCGTCGACAAAGCGCGTGCGCAGGGCGGCGCCAAGGGCGCTCATGAGCTGTTGGCGGTCGGCGTCCTCGAGCGCGGTCATGCCTGTTCCGGCGCCCCCTTCCAGGACGACGGTGCCGGCGATCGGACCGAGGGCGTCGTAGATCCCGCCGGGATGATCGGGTCGGCCGCAGTCGTTATCGTCGGCCACCTCGTCGAACGACGGCATCAACCCAGTCTCACCCGCGGTCTCGTGAGCCCTCCAGTTTCTGCACTGGCTGCCATGTGGTGGGAGGCGACGTTCGCCGACGGTGCTGTCGACATGCGTGCCTTCTCCGGAGATGGCACGCTGATGCGGCACCACCGCCAGCCCGAGGACGGGCGTGCCGTCAACGTTCGAAGGGGATCTCATGCCAGCACGTCGTAGGCCCACTCAGAGTTCGAGGGTCTGAGCGTGGGACGTCTGGACGGAAAGGCGGCCATCGTCACGGGCGGTGCCGGGGGAATCGGTGAAGCGACGGCACGTACCTTGGCCCGGGAAGGCGCATCGGTCGCTGTCGTGGATATCAACGGCGCCGGAGCGCAACGGGTGGCCGAGGCCATCGAAGCATCGGGAGGCGCTGCTGTCGGGGTGCAGGCCGATCTGTCGGAGGAGGCCGATGTGGTCTCGGCCGTCGGCTCCGTCGTCGCCCACTATGGCCGGCTCGATGTTCTCCACAACAATGCCGCCCTGACCGACTCCGAGTTCCTGTCACGCGACACCAAGGTGACCGACCTGTCGCTGGAGGTCTGGGAGAGGACCTTGGCGGTCAACCTGCGTAGTCAGATGCTGACCTGCAAGCACGCCATCCCCGAGATGGTACGCAACGGCGGTGGCTCCATCATCAACATGTCCTCGGGAGCGTCACTCAAAGGCGACCGCACCCGTACTGCCTANNAGCGTCGCTCAAAGGCGACCGAACCCGCACCGCCTACGGCGTCTCCAAAGCGGGTGTGAACACGCTGACCATGTACGTGGCCGCCGGACACGGAAAGAAGGGGGTGCGGGTCAACACGATCGTTCCCGGGTTGATCATCACCGACGCCGTCCGCGCCCATCTCACGGAGCCCATTCTGGCCAGCCTCGGGAAATCGACCCTCACGCCCTATCTGGGTGAGCCGAATGACATCGCCGACCTCGTTCTCTTCTTGGCCTCAGAGGAATCCCGCTACATCACGGGTCAGATGATCGCCATCGACGGCGGGATGTCCGCCCATTCAGCTATGCCGGACAGGACGACGAATGACTTCGCCGTCAGGACCGCCGACGCCCGGTCCGGTTCAGGACGGCCCGAGTATGTAGGAGCCGTTCCGGGGGTGGTGGTACCAACCGCTCGAGGCCTGGGTCCCGCCGTCGACATGGATCGTCTGTCCCGTCACATAACTCGACAGCTCACTGGCGAGGAAAACGGCGGCCCCGGCCATCTCATCGACGTGGCCGGGGCGGCCCATGGGAACGGTCAGGCGGAAACCCTCCTCGGCTCCCGGCGGCGCCACCGACGCCATTCCCTCGGTCAGGGTGATGTCCGGCGCCAGGGCATTCACCCGGATGCCGTGGGGAGCGAGCTCCAGGGCCGCCGTCTTGGTGAAATTGATCACAGCGGCCTTGGCCGCCGCGTAGGCCGCGTATCCCGGTGCCGCCCGCACCCCCTCGATGGAGGTGACACTCATGATGCTTCCGCCCGTTCCCCTCTCGACCATCGTCCGGGCCACGCGCTGCGTGCACAGGATGACGTGCTTCAAGTTGGCCCGGTAGAGCGCATCGAAGCCGTTCTCGGACGTCTCGAGGAGCGGCGACCGAAACACGCCGCCGGCGTTGTTGACTAGGATGCTGACCGGTCCGAGCTCGGAGATCGTGCGGGCCAGTGCCGCGTCCACCTCGGCCGCTTGGCGCACGTCGGTGGTGATGCCGAGCCCACCGACCTCGGCGGCGGCGGCGGCGGCGGTGTCGGCATCGCGTTCCCAGATGGCCACGTTGGCTCCGAAGGCGGTGAGGCCACGGGCGATGCCCCGGCCGATTCCTGCTCCACCGCCGGTCACGACGGCGACCCGGTCGGTGAGCAGCACTGATGAGGGGTCCATGGACATAAGGGCGCCAGCATAGATAGGTTCGGTAGCGCAGCGATAACTGATGATCGCCCCGGCCGAGAGCAGGTATGCAATGCCCAGGATTGAACCGATCCCGTTGGAAGAGCTGGCCGAGGAGCCACGACGGATCATCGAAGAGGGTGTGGCCGACGGGACGTACGCCACTCCCGTTCCGCTTCAGATCTTCGCCTACAGGACCATGCAGATCCTCATGACCAGTGCGGCACGGGGGATGATGGGCAAGCAGAGCCTCCTCGGGGCCCGGATCGTGGAGCTCATCCGGATCCGCAGCGCCCAGCTGGGCGAGTGTCAGCCCTGTATGCAGTCGCGCAAGCACGATTCGATCACCGATGAGGATGTCGCCTGTCTGATTGCTCCCGGCGATTCACAGCTGACGGAGCAGGAGCGCTTGGCCGTACAGTTCCTGGATCTCCTGTCGGCCGACCACCACGCCATCGACGACGAGGTCTACCGCGAGCTCGGCCAGGTCTTCACGGCGGCCCAGATCATCGAGCTCGGATTCACCTGCGCCAACACCATGGGCGTCCATCGCTTCATCCACACCCTCGACGTGTTCGGGACCAGCCCGCCGGTGATCGCTTATGACGCCGATCAGGTGGACACCGCCTACAGCGACGTTCCGGAGCAGGCGCCCGCATGAGTGAGACGGTCTTCGTCACCGGTGCCACCGGGCTGGCCGGTGCCAACGTCTGCAAGCAGCTGATCGAACGGGGCGATAACGTGCGGGCGCTGGCCCGGGCCGGGGCCGACATCGATCCGCTCGTCGCCCTGGGGGTCGACGTCGTCACCGGCGACGTCACCGATGCCGAGGATGTCCGTCGAGCGGCCACCGGGGCCGTCGCCGCCATCCACTGCGCCGCCCTGCTGGGCGGGGCCAGCCAGAATCTGCCCGACTTCGAAGCCGTGAACGTCCAGGGCACGAAGCACGTGCTGGACACGGCCGAAGCTCTTAGCATGCGCCGGGTCGTGGCCGTCAGCACGGGCACGTTCTTCGATACGGCCGGGGGTCTCGAACGCGAGGATGCCCCGGTCATGAAGGAGCCGAGCTCGGATCCGTACACGATCACGAAGATGGCGGCGTTCCAAGACGCCATGGCTCGTGCCGCCGCCGGTCAGGACGTCGTGACCACCCACCCAGGCGCCATCTTCGGCCCCTCTCCGGTGGCGAGCAATGCCCTCGGCCGAACGAGCTTCAACAGGGTGCTGCTGTCGGCTCTCCGCCAGCGCATCGAGAGATACCTGACCTTCCCGGTGAGTTGGGTCTTCGCCGAAGACATCGCCCGCGGATGCATTTTGGCTCTCGATCGGGGCGTGTCGGGAGAGCGTTACATGCTCGACGGTCGCCCCGAGGACATCGTGAGCACCGCCGAAGCGTGCAACCGGATCTGTGCCCTGGCCGGCCTCGACCACCGGGTGCAGGACATCCCGCCATCCGATGATCCCGAGCTGGCCAAGGTCTTCGGCCCCACCTTGGTGGCGATCGCCTTCAAGCTGGCGTCGTCCCGCCCCTCTCGTCTCAAGCTGACCGATTCGAAGACCTACAAGAGGTTGGGCTATGACCCGATCAGCCTCGATGAAGGTCTGCAGACCACGACCAGATGGCTGCGCCAGATCGGCAAGGTCGACTGAGGCCTTCGTTATGTGGGAGCGCGGGTGACGGCCAGCAGATGAGCGCTGAGTCCGAGGAGCGTCGGTTCGCTCTCGATGGCCCGTGAGGCGTAGAGGATGACGTCTCTACCCGCACTGGTGTCCCACGTATCGGCGAGGTGCTCCAGCCATCCCGCCAGACCTTCGACTCCGACGAGATCGAGAACCGCCAGTCCCACCCCTTCTAACTCGGTTCTGAGCTCTTCGGGATGGTGGAAGTAGGCGGTGGTGAACCAATGGGGTCGATCATCGGGATTGCGGTGTTGGCCGTCGGCCAGATCCTGATCAACGATTCCTCTGAACTCCGGGTCGAACAGAAAACCACGGGCGAGACCGTCGAACAGAGAGGCGAACCGGTTGACGGCGGCCACCGCCACGAGGCCTCCGGGACGCACGACACGTCGAGCCTCTCGCAATGCCTGGAGGCGATCGGCGCCATCGGTGAGGTGATAGAGAGGACCGAGGAGGAGAACGGCGTCGTAGGAGTTGTCGGGGAGATCCAGATGCCGGGCATCGCCGACATCGGCGGTGCCCAGCGAAGCCAGGTCTTCCCGCACCTTTTCGATGTGGCGTGGCGTCAGATCGACGACATGGACGCGGTAGCCGTCCTCGGTCATCCACGACGCATGGACACCGGTTCCACCGCCCACGTCCAGCACCAGCGCCGGAGGGGGCGGCATGTGTCGGCGCAGTATCTCTCTGGTCCGCACCAACTCCAGCCGGCCCAGTCCGGCGGTGATGCGTGTCTCCTCCTCGATGGACCCGTAGTGCCGCAGCACGTCGTCGGCTTCGTCCATACCAGACCATACGGCAGCCGCCCGAGGCGGCTCACCACTATGAGGGCTGCGCACCCACTCCGGATGGGCCACGGTTCAGACGGAGGGTCTGCGCGACGCCGTCGGCTTCGGACCGGAACTTCCCCGGTTGCGCGCCTCGGTAGCAGAACGTGACACCGAAGATTCCTTGCGTCTTTCCGTCGACGACGGCGTACGACACGGACGCGGTGGCGCCGGTACCCAGGCAACCCCGACCGTTGCCGGACACTCGATGAGCAGCACGGCCACCGATGGGCGTCGCCCGTCCCGGTCCGAGAAGCGCTCGCCCGGATTCGATTCCTGGCCCGTAGCCGACGGTGCCGAACGTCATGAGGACACCGTTTGCCGGGAACTGGGCCGCCTGCGCCCAGATGCAGTCGTAGCTCGTGGCATAGGAGTGACAGAACGGCTGGAGGGTGAAGTTGGAGAGGAAGCCGAAGATGTCGGAATAGTGAAAGCTGAGGGGCTTCAGCTCGGATCGCCACGATCCGGGATGGTCGAACGAGACGGTCAGGCTGTCGCCGTGAAAGGTGCTGTTGGTCCACGAGGCGGGGATCTGGGAGTCTGCGTGCGCACGGGCAGGTGGGCCACCGAGCCCGGTCCCGGGATGCCCTGGGGGCGGGCCGTTGGCTGTGCCACCACTGGCCCACCAGGCAAGCGCCCCCATGCCGAGCACGATCACGAGAGCTCCCGAAGCGAGACGGCGCCGGCGCCGGCGTCGACGGGCTTCTTCGAAGAGGTCCCGGGGGTCGGGTACGTCGGTGACGAGCGGCGGGTGGTCGACGATTGTCACGCCGCCCCTCCTCGGGCCCGGGCCGGCGGTGGTGACAGGCCCTCGATCATCTCGATGACCTCATCGGGCCGGTAGCCGTGGTGGCGGGCGAAGGCCACGGTCTCCCGGACCTTTCCCAGGACGACACTGAGCTCGGGGGTACCCGCCACCGTGATGCCGCGGCCGCGGCGAAACTCGAGCAGGCCCTTGTCGCGCAGGATGTGCATGGCGCGCAGGACCGTGTTCTTGTTCACCCCGAGGACGGCGGCGATGTCCTTCACCAGGGGCAGGCGTTCCCCCGGTCCG
>PKWD01000386.1:182-7559 GCA_003131945.1 Acidimicrobiaceae bacterium | reverse complement strand
GCCTGCTCGCCGCCCATCACGCTGATTCGCGCGTTGGGCCACATCCACAGGAAGCGCGGGTCGAACGCGCGACCGCACATGCCGTAGTTGCCGGCGCCGTAGGACGCACCGATGTTGATCGTCAGGTGGGGGACACGCGAGTTGGAGACGGCGTTGATCATCTTGGCCCCGTCCTTGATGATGCCCCGCTGTTCGTACTCCTTGCCCACCATGTAGCCGGTCGTGTTCTGCAGGAACAGCAGCGGGACGTCGATCTGGTTGGCGAGCTGGATGAACTGGGTGGCCTTGTTCGCCTCCTCGCTGAACAGCACCCCCCGGTGGTTGGCCAGGATCCCGATCGGATAGCCGTGGATCGAGGCCCATCCGGTGACGAGGCTGGGTCCGTACAGGGGCTTGAACTCGTCGAAGCCGGACCCGTCGACGATGCGGGCCAACACGTCGCGGGGATCGAAGGGAACCCGCAGGTCGGCAGAGGCGATACCGAGGAGCTCGTCGGCGTCGAAGAGCGGTTCGTCGGCCGGCATGGTGGGGCCCCGACCGAGCTTGCGCCAATTGAGCCGGCCCACGATGTCGCGCCCGAGCCGGATGGCGTCGAGCTCGTCGGTCGCCAGGTAATCGGCCAGACCGCTCACCCGGGCGTGCATGTCGGCGCCCCCGAGCGATTCGTCGTCGGACTCTTCCCCTGTCGCCATCTTCACCAGAGGGGGACCGCCGAGGAACACCTTGGAGCGGCCCTCGATCATCACGATGTAGTCGCTCATGCCGGGGACGTAGGCGCCCCCGGCGGTGGAGTTACCGAAGACCAACGAGATAGTCGGGAGGGCCGCCGCCGAGCGTTGGGTCAGGTCGCGAAAGCCCCGGCCGCCGGGGATGAAGATCTCGGACTGGGTGGGGAGATCGGCGCCGCCGGACTCGACCAGGCTGATCGACGGCAACCGGTTCTCCAGGGCGATATCCGCCAGCCTGCTCGATTTCCGCATGGTGAAAGGGTTGGTGGAGCCGCCGCGGACGGTCGGGTCGTTGGCCGACACCAGGCATTCCACCCCGTTCACCACGCCGATACCCGAGACGAGGCTGGCCCCCACTGTGTAGTCGGTCCCCCACGCCGCGAGAGGAGCCAGTTCGAGAAACGGGGCGTCGGCGTCGAGGAGAAGGTCGATACGCTCCCGGGCCAGGAATTTCCCGCGCGCCCGGTGCCGCTCGACGTACCGTTCTCCGCCGCCACCCCGGGCGATCTCGAGTTCGGCGCCCACCTCGGCCAGGGCCGTTTCCATGGCCTGCCGGTTCTGCCGGTAGACGTCGGAGGAGGGGTCGATGGTGGAGTTCAGGACAAGCATGGCGTCGGGACCGCTCGATCGGTCGGCAGGCGGCGGTCGGTGTTCGGGGTCGTCGGGGCCTGTGCGTTCGCCCCCGTCATCGGGTGACAGACTAAACCGCATGCCCGACCGTCCGCTGTCTGCTGTGGTGCTCGCCGCCGGCGAGGGGACCCGGATGCGCTCGTCGCGTCCGAAGCCCCTGCACCGTCTGTGCGGCCGACCGATGATCCTCCATGTTCTCGACGCGCTGGCCGAGCTGTCGGCGCAGAAGGTCGTGGTGGTGGTCGGCCACCGTGGCGAATGGGTCACGAAGACGTTGGTCGACCATGCCCCGTCGTCGCTGTCCATCGCCTTCGTGGAGCAACCGGAACAGCTCGGAACCGGCGATGCCGTCGCCGTGGGCATCACCGGATTGCCCGAAAGCCTGGTCGATGCCGACGGGGACGTGGTGGTGCTGCCCGGCGACACCCCCTTGGTCCGGGCGCCGACGCTGGCGGCCCTGGTACGCCATCACCGCGACACCGGTGCGGCGGCGACCCTGCTCACAGCCGCTCTTCGTGATCCGACGGGCCATGACCGCGTCGTGCGGGGCAAAGACGATTCCGTCATCGGAGTCATGGAAGGGCCGGAGATCACCGACGAGCGAGATGTCGACGAGGTGGCCACCACCATTCACTGCTTCCGCCATGCCGTGATGGCACCCGCCCTTCGGCGGCTACGACCCGAGGGGATCACCGGCGAGCACTCGCTCACCGGTATCTACGCCGTGCTGCACGACGCCGGCTACCCGGTGGAGTCGCTCCTCACCTCCGACCCCATGGAAGCGGCCCGTGTGAACGACCGCGCCCAGTTGGCGGTGGCCGAAGCAGAGCTCAGGGACCGTATCAACGAGAGGTGGATGCGCCGGGGGGTCACCATGTGGGACCCCGAGCGCACCTATGTGGACGCCAGCGTCCGTCTCGAGCCCGACGTGGTGCTCCTGCCTGGCGTGGTTCTGCAGGGGGACTGTCGGGTGGCGGCCGGGGCCGAGATCGGGCCGGACTGCCACCTGGTGGACACCGTTGTCGGGGAAGGTGCCACGGTGACGAAGACCACGGCCGTGCGCGCCGACATCGGCTATCAGGCCCGGGTGGGTCCCTTCGTGGCCCTCGATCCGGGGGCCGAGGTGGCTCCGGGCGCGCTGGTCGAGCCGTTCACCAGGGTCGGCGCTCCGGGCGTCGACATGCACGAGGCATCGCTCCGAAGCTGATGTCGGGCACGTCGGGGTCCGAGAACCGGCCTCCGACCACCCCCGTGGCGGCGCGGTAGCGTCAAGCCATGGAGCTGGTGCCGCGTCGACGCCTTGAGCTTGTGTCCGGGAGATCGCATCCGGAGTTGGCCCAGGAGATCGCCGACCATCTCGGCGTGGAGCTGAGCAAGGCCAATCTGCGTGAGTTCGCCAATGGCGAGATCCACTGCCGCTACGACATCTCCTTGCGGGGCAGCGACGTCTTCATCGTCCAGACGCATTGCGGGCCGGTGAACGACACGTTGATGGAACAACTCATCATGATCGACGCCGCCAAGCGCGCCTCGGCCAAGCGCATCACGGCCGTGTGCCCCTATTACGGGTACTCCCGGCAGGACCGCAAGGCCATCGGGCGTGAGCCCATCACGGCCAAGCTGGTGGCCGACGTGCTCCAGGTGGCGGGGGCCGACCGGGTGGTGAGCCTCGACCTGCACTCCGGGCAGATCCAGGGCTTCTTCGACATCCCCTTCGACCACCTCACGGCCATGCCCGTGCTGGTGGCCGAGCTGCGCAGCTGTGGGAGTGAGGACATGGTGATCGTCGCCCCCGATGCCGGTCGGGTCAAGGTGGCGGAACGCTTCAGCCAGCACCTGAATTGCGACCTTGCCTTCGTGCACAAGCGTCGACCCCGGGGGACGGCCAACCTGGTGGAAGCCCTCGATGTCGTCGGTGAAGTGGAAGGCCGTCACTGCGTGTTGATCGACGACATGATCGACACTGCCGGCACCATCTGCGCCGGCGCCGAGCTGCTGTCGGAGCGGGGAGCCTCTGACATCTGGGCCATGGCCACCCACCCGGTGCTGTCGGACCCGGCCCTCGAGCGGCTGGAGAAATCTCCCTTGTCGCGTGTCGTGGTCACCGACACACTTCCCATCGCTCCCGAACGCCGCATCGACAAGCTCTCGGTGCTGTCGGTGTCGAAGTTGATCGCCGATGCCATCGACGCCGTCTTCGAGGACACATCGGTGTCGGAGATCTTCGGGGGCGAGAACCTGGCGTGACGCGCACGCTCGCCGCGCACAGTCGGGCGGCGTGACCGGTTCGACTCCATGGCGCCCACGTGGCGTGGCTCGTCGGCTGACGAACAGACGAGCAACCGGGCGGCGGACCGGCTCATTGGACTCTGCTCCTCTTGGCTTTCTCGGGACCAGGCTTCATTCGGAGGAAATTGTGAAACTGCCGTGAACGACCGCTGAAACAAGGTTGCTGGTGGTACCTTGCTTAGGTTGCCTTTGCGGCACTCCGCCCGGACCCTGCGGAAATACGATGGGACCGACGATGGCGACTGACCGGCAACTCTCGGATGTGCTGAGCGAGTTTGCTCGCACAATGCTCACCGATTTCCCCATCCAGGGGATCCTGAACCAGTTGGTGAAGCGGATTGTCGACGTTCTGCCCATCAGCTCGGCAGGGGTCACGCTCATCTCGCCGAACTCGACGCCCCACTTCGTGGCCGCATCCGACAGTGCGGCATTGCGCTATGAGGAGTTGCAGACCGAACTCGACGAAGGCCCCTGCCTCGCCGCCTACCGGACCGGTGAGGCGGTCGCCGTACCGGATCTCCACGGGGACGAGCGCTTCACGGTATTCAGGCCCCGAGCGCTCGAGGCCGGACTCGCCGCCGTGTTCACCTTCCCGCTGCGCCAAGGGGACCGACAACTCGGTGCCCTCGACCTATACCGCGACACGCCCGGTCCGTTGGACGACGACGATATGGCGGCGGCCCAGACTCTGGCCGATGTGACGGCCGCATATCTCAACAATGCGCGGGCGCGGTCCGACCTACAGGACTCGTCCGATCGGTCCCACGAGAGCTCGGTGCACGATGCTCTGACGGGTCTGCCGAACCGCATCCTCCTGTTGGAGCGTTTGGACCACGCGTTGCTCCGCAGCCGAAGGTCGGGGAAGCTGGTGGCGATTCTTTTCGTTGACCTCGATCATTTCAAAGCGGTCAATGATGTCCATGGGCATCATGTCGGCGATGCCCTCTTGGTTGCCGTCGGTCGGCGCATCGGGGGGTTGCTACGACCAGGTGACAGTCTCGCCCGCCTGTCCGGGGACGAGTTTGTCATCGTGTGCGAGGAGCTCGATGAGGACAACCAGGCGAACATCATCGCCCGCCGCATCGTTGACGCCCTGGCCCTTCCTTTCCGCCTGGCCACGGTCGAGGTGGAGCTGTCGGCCAGCGTCGGTATCGCCTTTGCGGCCAGTGGTCACGATGATTCGCAGCTGCTCCTTCAGCAAGCCGACGCCGCCATGTACCAGGTGAAGCGAAAAGGAGGTGCCGACACCCAAATCGTCGACCTGCGCGAGCAACACCTGGCCGAGTCTCAGGCCAGTCTGAAGCTGGACCTCGCCCAAGCCCTACGACGACAAGAGCTGCGCCTGGAATACCAACCGATCGTCCGGACGGGCGACGGAACGGTGGTCGGGGCGGAGGCCCTCCTACGCTGGGACCACCCCACCCGGGGTCTGATAGGACCGGCGACGCTGATTCCACTGGCGGAACAGTCCGCCGTCATCGTCGAAATCGGGAACTGGGTACTGACGCAGGCGTGCTCTGACCGACACCGCTGGGGACGTCGGGCGGGCCACCGCGATTTTGGGATGGCCATCAACGTGTCCGCCCATCAACTCATGGCACCAGATTTCACAACCATGGTGGACTCGGTCCTTGACAATACGAATACCCGCCCTGAACACGTCACCTTGGAGATAACCGAGACCGCCTTCATCCAAGACAGCGAACGGGCAGAGATCGTGCTCGATGAATTGAAGGAGCTCGGGCTTCAGTTGGCTCTCGACGACTTCGGCACGGGCTACTCGTCACTCAGCTATCTGAAGCAGTTCCCCGTTGACGTGGTCAAGCTGGACCAGAGTTTCATCTCTGATCTCGGTCAGGACAAGGCAAGCCACGCCATCGTGTCCAAGATCATCGAGCTGGCCCATCTCCTTGACCTGACAGTCATCAGCGAAGGAGTGGAGACGGCTGCGCAACACCGAGAGGTGAGCACACTGGGTAGTGACTTTTGTCAGGGTTTTTATTTCGCCCGGCCCGTCTCGGCCGACCTGCTTGCCACTTCCGCCGCCTAGGTCTGGATCGGCGATCTCGGCACCTTGGCCGGTGATGGCGTGGCCGGGACCCCATCGGCGCATCGATGCTCGAACGTCGCATGCGCACGGCGGCCGGTGGCCACCGTGTCGGGTGGGGTGACCAGAGCGCCGGCGGCCGGCCACAGAGCGGGCTCACCCACCGGGACGCTCGCTTCGCTGGCGCCGGCCGGTATCGACGAAGAGCGCCAGGATCTCGCCGATGGTCCGTTCTCGGCTGATCGAGGCACGGAAGGGCGGGTCACGGAAGGGAAGGTGCTCCTGGATGTGGTACCGGTTACGGCGACCGGCTCGCTCCTTCACTATGTAGCCCGCGTCGCTCAGGTCGGCCACGACGCCGTAGGCGGTGCGCTCGGTGACGTCGAGCGAGACGGCCAGGTCCCGCAGGCGCGCGTCGGGCTCAAGGGCGATGAACAACAGCGCCCGGGCATGGTTGGTCAGGAAACCCCACTCGGCCATGTGATCATAGTAGGGCAATACTAGAAGTAGTTTGCTGATATCCTTCCGTCGTCCCGGGTTCCGGCTCCGGCGCCGGTTGCCCCCGGTGGTTCCCCGGTTCCGCCGGTCGCCGTTGCGCCGGATGGCCGCCGGCGTGCTTTCCAAGTCCCGCAGCAGGCCATCTATGCTGTGTCGCCGCAACAATCCACCTCGAGGAGCAGATTTCATGGCCGAATTCACCCTGGTCGCCGAAGCTGGTCGGACCATCGGGTCGCGGCCGGCCCGCCGTCTGCGCGAGGAGGGCCGCATCCCGGCCGTCGTCTACGGCAATGGCGTCGACCCGATCTCGGTCACGGTGGCGGCCCGTGATCTGCGTGCGGCGTTGAACACCGACGCCGGGGTGAACGCGGTGCTGTCGCTCCAGGTGGGCGACACCAAGCTGATGACGATGGCCCGGGAGTTGCAGCGCCATCCGGTGCGGAACACGGTCATTCACGTGGATTTCCAGGTGGTCGACCCGAACCGGGAGATCACGTCCGAGGTGTCCATCACGCTCGTGGGCGAGGCCCTCGAGCTGCACCGGGCCGACGGGATCCTCGACCAGCAGCTGTTCGCGCTGCCTATCCGCTCGCGACCCTCGGACATCCCGACCCACTTGGAAGTCGACATCACCGACCTCATCATCGGTTCCGCCGTGCGGGTGTCGGACATCGACCTGCCCCCGGGGGTGACCACCGACCTCGACCCCGAAGCGGTGGTGGCCGCCGGCCAGGCTCCGCGTGTGCAGGAAGTGGGCGAGGTCGTGGAAGGCGAAGAGGGAGTCGAAGGGGCCGAGGCCGCACCGGCCGCTGCCGGCGGCGAGGCAGACGGCGACGCTGCCGGCGAAGAAGGCTGAGCCTGCGCCGGATCTTCGGCGCACCCCGGACGGGGACGAGCGTCGATCTGTTGGTGGTGGGGCTCGGCAATCCCGGCGCCGACTATGCCCGGACCCGGCACAACCTGGGGGCGGAGACAGCCGTGCTGGTGGCCGAGCGCCACGGCGNNAACGGCCGAGGCCGGAGAAAGGAACGCGGTCCGATGCCACCCAGGTGCGGCTGCCCACCGGGTTGGTGGCGGTGGCGGTGCCGCAGACCTTCATGAACGACTCCGGGGTGGCGGTGGCCGCCCTGGTGAAGCGCTACGGCGTGGAGGATCTGACCCGACTGGTCATCGTGCACGACGAGC
>PKWD01000386.1:0-145 GCA_003131945.1 Acidimicrobiaceae bacterium | reverse complement strand
GGCCGAACGCGAGGCTCTCGATGTGGCGGTGGCGGTAGCGGCCGATGCGGTGGAAGTCATAGCGGCCGAGGGCACCGACGCCGCCATGCTGCGGTTCAACACCGAGATCAGCACCGGCTCCAGCGACGTCTGATTCCCTATGGAG